>PKZC01000198.1 GCA_003132905.1 Bryobacterales bacterium
GCTGTAGGCGCGCATGCCCGAGTGGAGGTCGGTGGATTTTACGCCCACCAGTATGTGGCCGGTGACTGCAAACAGCCAGTTGGCCAGATAATTTGGAAAAGGCATCGTCGCCGGGCGTTTTTCCAGTCTGGAGGCGTTCACCAGATCGCAATCGCCGGAGAGCACCATGTCCGCCAGCCGCGGAATTTCGGCCGCCGGATATGTTCCGTCGCAGTCCAAAGTGACCGTCACATCGCCGCGGCACTCCCGGAGAACGCGCGCCATGGCGTGGCCGTAGCCTTGCGGCGGGAACTGCCGGATCACTCGCGCGCCTAACCCCTCCGCGATTTCCGGAGTGGAATCCCGGCTGCTGTCCACAATTACGATCTCGTGATCGCGGCCTTCGAGTGCCGCCCGAATGTCCGCGATGACGCTACCCACCGCCTTTTCCTCGTTCATCGTGATCATTGCTACTGAAATCATTTGTGTTGCCTTTCCAAAACCTCTTCCAGCGGGACGCTTACGCAGGTTTGCAACGCCTGAAGCTGGTGCGAGATCGAGATCGCGGGCTCCGCCAGGATAACAAACTGAAACGCCAGCAGTCCCGGCCAAAGGCTACAGAGAGCCCGCTCGATCGGGTAGAACCACTTCAAATAAAACTGGTACGGGCCGGATTCCATAATGGACGATGAATCCTCGCGCCCGTCCGCGCTGCCCGTCCGGCCATAAACTTTCTTGATCCACGGGACAAAGGGCCGCAGAATTCCGGGCGTGATGCGGCTCTTTGAGATCGCAAGGCCCGATTCCCGCGCAAACCTGCGGAAGCTGCTGCGCGTGAAAAAACGAATGTGCGTGCGATCCAGGGTGCCGGTATCCTGATACTCGAACCGTCCGGCCAATACCGACAGGCGCACGTTCCAGATGGCAATATTGGGGAGCGAGATCAGCACATGCCCGCCTGGAGCCAGCAGTTGGTAGTGGCTGGTGAGGACACTTGCGGGGTCGTAAAGGTGTTCCAGGATGTCCGAGAAGACAATCACGTCGAATCTGCGGCTGCCGAAGAAGGGATAGAGTTCCGGTCTGGTGACGTCGGCCACATAAGCTTCCTCAAGACGCGTCTTCGCTTTGGCGATGGATTGTTCGGACAAATCCACGCCCGTCACGCGGTGCCCATGCACCCGCTTTAGCTCCGCTCCGTGCACGCCTGAGCCGCATCCAACGTCCAAAACCGATAGCCCGCGCGGCAGGCTTTTGAGGATGTTGGGAATCTCGGGATTCGCGATTTCGAAGTAGGGCCGCTGGGACGATTTCATACAGCGACCTCCGCGGGTTGTACGCCGACGGCCGCTTCGTGGTTCAAGCGGTCCGCCAGCTTGCGGGCGCGCTCGATGCATACGTCCATATTGATGTACTCGAATTCGGCCACGCGTCCGCAGAGCGGGATGCCGATCTGTTCGAAATATGCCTTGGCCTGTTTCAGGTTGCGGCGGCAATCATCGTTCTGGACGACGTAGCCGTACTTGGTGCGAATCACGCGCGCGTAGCAGACTTCCGAGCGCCGGCTGAGGTCCATGTTTTCCAGATCGCCGATCACGTCCGCGAGAAGTTCGTCATCGGATAGTTCGTGCGTGCCGTCACCGGGGTTGGTGGTGATTTCGGCCTGGACGATCGATTGACCTTTCGGCGCATTGTGCGGGCTGAAAGCGGCCGGGAAAGAGAGCCGATGAAAGCGGATCTCCGGATCGGGAACGTAGATGGCTGTGTAATCGGGAACCCGCACGCTATCCAGCCCCACCGAGACGGTGACCAGCGAGTTGTAGCGTAGAGCGTTGACGGCCGTCAGAATTTCAGGCGGAGTACCTTCCAGCGCGGCCGCGAGTTCCTGGATCGGAATAGTGCAAACCAGTTCATCGTAACGGCGCGTGATGAGCCCATTGGAGACGCACCAGCGCGAACCCTCGCGCCAAATTCGCTCGACCGTGAAATCCGACACGATGTTGTGAACACACGCGGCCATCGCGTTGGGCAGCGATTCGATGCCGCCCTGCGCCGGGTAATGAAAATAAAGCTGGTGGGTGTAGCCTTCAGTTTCGACGCCCACAGCCGCTTTTATCACGTCTTCGATGGGCGGCTTGGGGACGCGCCCCTCCACCCATTCCAGGCCGAGCTCTTCAGCGGGAACGTTCCAGATTTTCTCGTTGTAGGGGATCAGATATTTCTCGGCGAGGCCCTTGCCGAAGTGATGGTAAATCCACTCCTTGAAATTGGTCTGGGGCGGCGGATAGTCGTTCTGGATGTAATGATAGAGGCACTCGAAGCGGTCTTGCGGCTCCAGATCGAACAAGCCGTTCTCGAAAGGATACTTTACGTAGCGGCCTTTGTAATAAATCTTGTTATTGCGGCGCGCGCGATGGACATTGTCGCCCAGCAGGGCCACCATGTAATCCACCATCTCCTGATTGCGGGAGAAGATGATGTGTGGGCCGCCGGCGTCATAGGTGAAACCTTGCTCCTGGACGGTATTGCAGTGGCCTCCGCCGCGGCTTTCTTTTTCGAGCACTTCGCAATCGTGTTCCAGATGCGCGGCAATGGTGAGCCCCGCCAGTCCGCCGCCCAAAATGCCAATCGCCACCCGCAGCCCTCCCTTTCTGCTGGATTATTCGGCCTGGGGGGTCACTTTCTGTAGAGGGTGAGGGAGCGCTGGTATCCACCTGGGTATTCACAAAGTTTCCGTAACTTCCTACCGATCCTACAGTTGTGCGTTTGACTGCCTTGGCGATCTTGCTTGGGACACTGCTTTGCCTGGGCAACCATATCGGCGTGATCGCCGGGATCGCGGCCCCCCCGCCCGGGTATGAGCCGGCGTACTACATCCGCAACCTGGACGTCCCGCAGTATCTTACCTGGATGGAGTTGGCTAAGACCCATTGGCTGCTGCCGGACGGGCATGCGCCGTGGCAAACAGATTCGGAATTATTCCAACCGATGTTCGCCCTGGCGGCGCATACCGGACTGCCGACCATCGTCTCTTACTACGGGTTGCAACTGCTGATGTACTGGGTGGCTGCATACGCGCTGATACTGGCCGCGCAAACTTTCATGAAAACCCGGCGGGCGATGGTCTATGCGGCGTTGGCCGTGCTGGGTGCGATGCCATTATTGCTGCTCGGGTGGACGGCAGCCAAGGCGCTCGGTCTGCCGGCGGCGCAATCGGCGTTCGCATATGGGGTGGTTCAGTACAGCTACGATACGGCCGACGGGTTGCTGCGCGGCGGATTGTCGAACTCTTTTTTGCTGACGTTCGGAACAGCGATGACGCTGTTTGCGTTCGTGAATCTGGCCAAATTCGTCACGACCACCCAGCGCCGCTATTACTATTGGCTGCTGCTGTGCGTGTTTCTGGATGGTTTGTTTCACCCCTTCGAAATATTCGTGATTGCGGCGGCCGCGGTGTGGCCTCTCTGGAAGGCCAGTCGGATGAAGGAATGCCTGGGGCTATTCGTAGCTGCCGGCACGGGCATGCTGCCTTATGTCATCCAAACCCTGCGTTGCGCCTGGGTGGGAGATCTCGCGACACTGGGCCATTGGAAGATGGGGTCGCTCGCCTGGGTCTTGTTGGTTTACGGCTTGCCTGCCATACTGATCTGCTGGCTGATGGNNGATTCGCTTCCGTGTGGATACGGCGGAGGACGGAATTCTGCAGAGTTGGTTTCTCTGCGCGGCATTGGTGCCGTGGATCCCCGGCGTTCCCGGTGGCACACATGCTTTCGACGGATATGCGTATGCGGTGGGCTTTTTGTTGGTGAGGAAAGCACAATCGGACCCGCTTCTATCCCGGCTTGCAGTCCAAAAGCCCCGAGCGCTACGGTTCGCTTTGGCAGGCTGGGGGCTGGTTTCAGCGCTGGTGCTCGTAACCGTCTACANNGCAAGTCGGCGCATCCGGACTTTCTTTCCGCCGTGGCGCCCAAGGAGGAAGTTGCCATGCTGGCATGGATGAAGGCGAATCTCCCGCGCGACCGCCTGGTGCTGGCGCCGGAAGCCATGGCACCCTGGGTAGCGGCCATTCCTATGCCCAGCGTGGGGAGTCACGACATTTTCAGCGTCACCTATCAAGCGCAGCGGGACTTGGCCAGCCGCTTCTATCAAGGCCAGCCGGAGCGCAGTGAACTGATCGACGGATTCGGCGTCAGTTATGTGATTGCGCCGATCGATGCGCCGATCGTTTTAGAACACAGCCTTCTCATACACCAGGAGTCTTCGCTGCGTCTGTACCAGGTTCCCGGCGAGCGGATGAAACCTTATCCCGGAATTGCGCGCCTGACCGGCCTATCGGCGCCGAGCGGATTCCTGCAGCGGATGGTCCGGATGTTCGGGAAGGTGTGGAAATCCGCTTAGTCCAGGGGTTAGAGCCTCGGCGGCCTTGACCTTCGAGACGGATTCAGCAGGGCCTCTTTAGCGGCCAGGCGTCCACGGCATGTTTCACACCGGCCCAGATGTTCGCGGACGTCGATAACTTCCGGCACCGAAAGACCCTTGCCGACAGCATAGAGCGAAAGCTGGTCGTCAACAATATGCCGATTGGCCTGGGCCGACGGGCGCACCAGGTTTTGTATGCGGATGCCGATGTGGAAGGCGCCCGAAACCGCCCGACAGTAGCGCACCTCGCCAAAGATTACATTGCCTTGCAATTTGACCTTCACTTGTTCGCCGCGGTCGATGCGTTTCGGAAGGCCAACCCGAAGTCCCGATCGGGAGACATCCAGGATAGTTCCATAAAGCGGATTACCGGGAATCGATAAGATTTCGAGTTCCGCCGGATCTTGCGCGGGGTAACGCGCTTCGGTTCGGCGGTCCGCGTCCTGTTCGGACGGAAGAAGAGACTGCGCTAAAGCAGCCATACGAGAGTTGAATTGGTTAGGCAAGAGTAAGCGCCTTCCTGGATGAGAGACTCAGATTATCCAAGAAAGTTACGGCATGATTCGGGCTAAGTAGGTTTCTTAAGCGCGTGCTAAGGTGATTACCCGAGAACGACGGGCGCTCTCGTTTAACTGTTGGAATCACCCGCCCAGCCAGTCCCCGGCGCGTTTTTCCAGCGCGATGCGAACCAGTTGGCTGCGAGTGCGGACACCGGTCTTATCGAATAATTGCTGCATCACCGCTTTTATGGATCCTTCTGAAATCTGCAATTGGGCGGCAATTTCTTTATTGGTGAGCCCTTCGAACACGCCTTGCAGAACCAGCCGCTCGCGCGCGCTGAGTACCTGGGAGCTGCGCTGCTCATCGGATTTACCCGTGGCGCCGGCAATTAATGACCGCATAGCGCGCGGATCGAGCCACGGTTCACCGGCCACCATGCGGCGAATAGCTTCCACCAGTTGAGCGGGGGAACTGTGTTTCAGGAAGATACCCTCGGATCCGCTCTCGAGCATCCGCAGCGTGGCGGTATCGCTCATTCCGGCGGTAACCATGAGTACGCGGCCCTTAAATCCATGCTTGCGGATTTCATCCAGAGCAACGCTTCCCTGCTCTTCGCCCAGGTCGTAATCCAAAAGCACGATGTCGGGGTGTTCACTCGCGATAACGGAGAGAGCTTCGGCAACAGTGGCGCAGGAGCCCACGATGTGAAAGCCGGGCTCAGTCTGCAACAACCGGCTGAGGCTGTCCCGGAACAGGCTGTGATCGTCCAGCAGAAGAATCCGGATTTCCTGGGCCATGGGTCTCTTTTAGATTAGCGGCTAGGACGGGCGAAAGTTCAACCACAAAGGTGGACCCACGGGCGACAGAGCGGGACTCGGGTTCATAGCGCAGGTCGCCGCGGAAGGACCGCATCAAAGCGCGCGAAAGATAGACGCCCAGTCCGGTAGATTGCGCTCCGGGCTGAAACGGGCGAAAGAGACGTTCGGGATGCTCGACTCCGCTGCCGGTGTCCCGAACGCGAACCACGACGCGCTGTCCTTCGGCACGGGCGACGATGCTGAGTTGCCGGGCAGGGCTATCCAGCATGGCGCGCTGGCTATTCTTGGTGAGGTTGAGAAAGACTTGCATCAAGCTTTGCCGGTCGGCCCAAACGGCCGGAAGGCCAGGTTGGATGTCCCACAACATCTCAATTCCCTCTTCGCGCAGGGCCGTTTCCACCACGATGCGCAAATCTTCGAGCAGGGCCGGCAGGTCGACGCGAGCGGCCGGATAGGGGGTCTGGCGCAGCTCAAGACCGGCAATTTTCTCGAGAGTTTCAATCAGCGTGCCAAGGGCTTCGAAATCCTTGTTGTGCGCCAGCGAGTTGTTGCGCGCCAGATTCTCGTGCACCACGGCAATAGCGCCGCAGACGTTGCGGACTTCGTGAGAGACTGCGCCCACCAGAATCCGCGAAGCCGCCAGCAGCTGATGTAGGCTGTACTCTTCGCGATTCCTCAAATCCTCGGAAGTATCCACCACCATGGCGGCCAGTCGAGAACCTACGCTGGTGCGATACGTGGAGAACCAGATATCGGCCAGAAACGCTTCGCCATCCTGGCGCTGGCCGCGGCACTGCATGACGGTGCGAAACGACGGTCCGTCCGGCACCGGCGAGGGGACGTTGACCAGGGACGGCAGATAGTCGCGAATCGATTTACCTGGAAGAGAACCAGCAGGCAGACCGAACAAACGGTGCGCGGCGTTGTTGGCCTGAAGGACGCGCCCCTCGGCATCGGCGGTGAAGATGGCCACCGGGCTGCTATCGACCAGCACCTTCAACTGCTCTTCGGCTGCGCGCCGGGCCTCGCTCTCCGATTCGATTTGTTTCAAATGCGTGAGTGCGGCCGCTCGGCTGCGGACCACTTCATAGACGAACAACCCCATACCCAGAAACGCCGCGAAGATCAAAATGTCGCGCGGGATACCGGCACTCGGGCGAAAGTCGAAGGAATCAAAAATCTCAGCCAGGAAGGTGCACAGGGCAGCAGCGATCGCAATCTGCCAGCGTTTCAGAACGCTGCCTACCATCAGCATGGGAAACAAGTAGAGGAAGCCGAGAGTCACATCCTTGTCGGCGCGCCAGTCGGCAATGGCGATGAGAGCGATGAGGACCCCGGCTTTGAGTAGGACGGATCTGGTGCCGCCACGTAAGAAGAAAGAAAGCATGGGGATGCGCGCCGGCTCAGTCATATTGTTGTCACGGAAGCATTGTTTCGCGCAATACTTGTGACGCCCTTATGGTAGAAAGACCAATGCCTTGGCCGAAAGATAGTCGCCCAGTGTAACCAAACGATACTAGACTGGCGTTTAGACAGGTAGCTACCTTTAGTTTAGATCCAGATTTCCGCCGGTGCGTCAGGCACTGGTCTGGCAGGAAACACTTACTCTCATGAAATTCTTCGGATGACCCAAAGAAGACTGGAATGGTTGCTGCTCATGGCTACACTGGCATCGAATGTATTCGCACAGC
Source organism: Bryobacterales bacterium (assembly GCA_003132905.1). Next base: position 7,406 of record PKZC01000198.1, read on the forward strand.
CGGTCAGTCCTACGCCTCAACCCTTAGCACCTCAAGCCTTAAGCTGGGACCAGGTCCGCGACCGTTTTCAAGCCAGCAATCCGACCCTGCGGGCGGCGCAGATCAGCATTGACGAATCGCGCGCCCAGGAGATCACGGCGTATCTGCGGCCGAATCCCGATTTGACAGCTGCCGTCGACCAGATTAATCCGTTCTCGACGCAAACTCCACCCAGCGGTGGGTCGCCTGCTTACGCCCCTTTCGCTTACGCTTTTCCGGCCAGCTCCATCACCTATCTGCACGAGCGGCGGCACAAGCGCGAATTGCGGCGCGAGAGCGCTCAGAAGGAGACCGAGATTACAGTGGCCCAGTATGCCGATCAGGAGCGTAATTTGCTATTCAATTTGCGCACCGCGTTCGTGCAGGCGCTGCAGCAGAGGGCCATCCTGGACCTCACTCGGGAGAATCTGACGTACTACAACCATTTGCTGCAGGTAAGCAACGATCGGCTCAAGGCAGGCGACATCGCGAAAGTGGATTACCAACGGCTGGAACTGCAGCGCGTGCAGTACGAAACCGACGTTCAGACCGCCACCGTGGGCCTGCGCACGGCCAAGATCCAGTTGTTGATGCTGCTGAACGACCGCACCCCTGTGGAGCAGTTCGATATGACCGGAGCATTCGATTTTACCAATCAGCTTCGCCCGCTCGAAGAACTGCGGCGCCTGGCGCTGGACAACCGGCCGGATCTGAAGGCCGCGGTGGAAGCCGTGGACAAGGCGCAGACCGATCACCGGCTGGCGGTTGCCAACGGGTCCACCGATCCGACGTTCGGCGCGGACTTCGCGCGCAACCCGCCGATCCCGGTTTACTTCGGCGTGAACGTAACCATTCCGCTACGGATTTTCGACCGGAATCAGGGCGAGAAGCTGCGAACGCAGCAGGACATCACGCGCAATGAGCGGCTGCGCGACGCTGCGACCGCGCAAGTTTTCAGCGACGTGGATTCCGCTTACGCCACCATGCAGAGCAACCTGACGCTGCTGCGGCCCTATAAGGACACGTATTTGAAAGAAGCCGTGGAAGTGCGCGACACGGTTTCGTTTGCATATACCCGAGGCGGGGCGTCGCTGCTCGATTTCCTGCAGGCGCAACAGGATTATCGCAGCACAGAACTGAATTACTTGAACCTGGTGGGTTCATACCTGACCACGACGGCGCAGTTGAATCTAGCGGTGGGACAGGAGGTGGTCATTCCATGAAAAGGCCCGAGGCCATGAAGAATACCAATGTGATCGCCGCGGCTGCTTTGGCGGGTTTGGTTGCAAGTTTGATTCTAGCGGGCTGCGGCCAGAAGGTGGAGGCCAACCCCAAGCTGGGCGAGCCGCCGGCCGCCGATGTGGTCCATGAATCCGACGGCAGCCTCTTCCGCGTGGATAATCCCAAGCAGTTTCCCATTGTGACCGCGGGCCAGCATGACGCCGCGCCGGAACTGAAGACCACGGGAACGGTGACCGCCGACGTGTCTCGAAACATTCCAGTGATTTCGCTGGCATCCGGCCGGATTGTGGAGATCGATGCGCGGCTGGGCGACGCCGTTACCAAAGGTCAGTTGCTGCTCAAGGTGCAAAGCCAGGACATCGCACAGGCGTTTTCCGACTACCGGCAAGCGGTGGCGGACGAAGCGCTGGCCAAGACGCAACTGGAGCGAGCCAAGATCCTGCTGGACAAGGGAGCTATCGCCCAGAAAGACGAAGAAGTGGCCGAGGACGCTGACACTAAGGCGCGCATCACGGTGGAGACCGCAGCCGAACACTTAAAGGTGCTGGGCGCGGACGCCGATCATCCGAGCTCGATCGTCGAAATTCACGCGCCGGTTTCCGGTGTGATCACCGACCAGCAGGTGACCGCGTCAGCCGGCGTAAAGACGCTGGACAATTCTCCGAATCTGTTCACCATCTCGGATCTGTCGAAGGTGTGGATCGTCTGCGACGTGTACGAAAATGACATGTCGTTTGTGCGCTTGGGCGAGTTCACCGACATTCACCTGGCGGCGTATCCCAATGTAGTTCTCAAAGCGCGCATCGCCAACATCGCCCCTACTTTAGACCCGAATATCCGAACTGAAAAAGTGCGCCTGGAAGTAGATAATTCCGGCCTGTTGCGCTTCGGGATGTTTGTCACCGCGACATTCCATGGATTGCAGAAACAAGTCCACGCCACCGTGCCGGCCACGGCGATTCTGCACTTGCACGATCGCGACTGGGTGTACGCGCCCGCGACGAACAATCAGTTCCGCCGCATCGAGGTGGTGGGTGGAAACATGTTGCCGGGCGGTCTACAGGAGATCAACTCGGGAATCCAACCCGGCCAGCAGGTGGTATCGAACGCGCTGGTTCTTCAGTCCACGGTGGAGCAGTAGCAAGGCGGAGCAGTAGATGATTCGCAAAGTAGTCGATTTCGCCCTCAACAACCGTTTTGTCGTTCTGGCAATCGCATTGTTGTTACTCGCCTGGGGCGCGATCTCTTTTCACAACCTTCCAGTGGAAGCTTATCCCGACGTGGCCAACAACTACGTCGATGTCATCACGCAATGGCCGGGGATTTCGGCCGAGCAGATCGAACAGCAGGTAACGATTCCGCTTGAAATCGCGATGAACGGGATTCCCGACGTCGTACATCTGCGTTCGTTCTCGCTGTTCGGCTTGTCGGATGTGAAGCTGATCTTCGAGGACGGATCGGAAAACTCCTGGAATCGCGAGCGGGTACTGGAACGTCTGGCGCAGGTCACATTGCCGGCCGGCGTCACTCCTCAGATGGGAACCGACTGGAGCCCGGTGGGACAAATTTACTTCTTCACGCTGCAGAGCAGAAATCCGAAATATGACGTGATGGAGCTGAAGTCGCTGGAAGACTGGGTTGTCGAAAAGAACTTCAAGTCCGTACCGGATGTGGTGGACGTGGCGAGCTTCGGCGGGCCCACGCGCGAGTATCAGGTGCGCATCGATCCCGACAAACTGATCTCGTACGGGCTAAGCATCAGCCAGGTGGAACAACAACTGACCAACAACAACGCCAACGCCGGAGGCAGCTTTATCGAGGCGGGCTTGCAGCAGGTGGACGTGCGCGAAGTGGGCATGGTAACCACCGTGCGTGACATCGCCGACACGGTGATCAAAACGCAGAACGGAACGCCCATACACGTCAGCGATATTGCAACCGTAGCGCAAGGCCCGAAGATACGGCTGGGGCAATTTGGCCGCGCGATACGCCGCGAAGATGGCAAGATCTTCGATAACGAAGATGTGGTTTCAGGGATCGTGCTGATGCGCAAAGGCGCAGACTCGGATACAACGCTTAAAGGAATTCACGCCAAGGTGGATGAACTTAATGACGTCATCCTGCCTTCGGGCGTGAAGATCGTTCCGTTCATCGATCGCAGCGAACTGGTGGAGTTCACTACTCACACGGTGCTGCACAATCTGACCGAGGGCATCATCCTGGTCGTCATCATCCTATTTTTGTTTCTCGGCAACGCGCGCGCCGCATTGATCGTCGCCATCACCATTCCCTTTTCGCTGCTGTTCGCGTCCATCTGCCTCAGCTTGCGGCATATTCCAGCCAATCTACTTTCTCTCGGCGCGCTCGATTTTGGCATGGTGGTGGATGGCGCGGTGGTGATGATCGAAAACATCGTGCGGCATTTGCACTCGCAGCAGTCCGGCAATGGCGAACGCAGGTCGGTTGCAGATCAGATTCGCACCGCCGCCCACGAAGTGCAGCGGCCCGTGTTTTACGCCATCACCATCATCATCACGGCTTACATCCCCATCTTTACGCTGCAGCGCGTGGAGGGCCGTCTGTTCAAGCCGATGGCGTGGACGGTGGCGTTCGCATTGCTGGGCGCACTCCTTTTCTCGATTGTGGTGTCGCCGGTGCTCGCCAGCTTTTTCTTCCGGCGCGGCGCGAAGGAGTGGCGCAATCCGCTGATGCGGATCCTGACGGTGCAGTATCGCAAGGCAGTCCGCTGGGCCATTCATGAGCGCTGGGCGGTGATAACGGTAGCACTGCTGGCCCTGGCAGCAACGGCGTATCTGGCGACTAGCGGGATCATCGGTTCGGAGTTTCTGCCTCATCTGGACGAAGGCGCATTGTGGGTGCGCGGAACTTTCGCACCCAGCACCGGGCAAACCGAAGGCGTGCGCGTTGCGAATGAAGCGCGTGTGATTCTAGCTTCGTTCCCCGAAGCAACCATTGTTACCAGCCAGGTAGGACGGCCGGACGATGGCACCGACACTACGGGCTTCTTCAACACCGAATATTGCGTCGACCTGAAGCCCAAAGAGCAGTGGCGTCCGGTGTTTCATCAGAACAAGGAAGCACTCATCGCCGCCATGAACGCCCAACTGGAGAACATTCCGGGAGCGATCTGGAATTTTTCGCAGCCCATCGCCGACAACATGGAAGAAGCGGTCAGCGGCGTGAAGGGCGAGCTTGCCACGAAGATCTATGGCGACGATTTGCGGACCCTGGAAGATAAAGCGGACCAGGTGGTGAAGGTGATGCGCACGGTTCAGGGCGTCGAGGATCTGGGAGTCTTTCGGCTACTGGGCCAGCCCAATCTGAATGTGCAGGTGGATCGCCACCAGGCGGCGCGGTTTCAAATCAATGTCGCCGATGTTCAGGACGCCATCCAGACCGCTGTCGGCGGCAATGCGCTGACACAGGTGTTACAAGGCGAGCAGCGCTACGATCTGGTGGCGCGCTACCAGGCGCCCTTTCGCGATACGCGCGAAGCGATAGCGAATATCCGGTTGCTTTCCCCTTCGGGCGAGCGCGTCTCACTCGCACAATTGTGCAAGATCGAGATGAGGGACGGCGGGTCCGAAATTTACCGCGAGGGCAACCAGCGTTATGTCGCGGTGAAGTACAGCGTGCGCGGGCGCGATCTGGGAAGCACGGTGGAAGAGGCGCTTGATAAAGTGAACAAGCAAGTCCAGCTGCCGCACGGCTACCACATCAATTGGGAAGGCGAATACGAGAGCGAGAAGCGTGCGGCGGCGCGGCTGTCCATCATCGTGCCGCTCACGGTGCTGATCATTTTCGTGATCCTATACACCATGTTTCAATCTATGAAGTGGGCTCTGCTCATCATCGTGAACGTCATGATGACGCCGCTGGGCGGAATGCTGGCGCTGCTTGCGACGCACACCCACTTCAGCGTATCTTCCGGAATTGGATTTTTGGCGCTGTTCGGAGTTTCGGTGCAGACCGGCGTCATCATGCTGGAGTACATCAATCAAAGGCGCGCGCGTGGGCATTCCATCGAAGAAGCGGCCGTGGAGGGAGCGGTCTTAAGATTGCGGCCGATTATGGTGACTAGCATGGTTGCCACTTTGGGCCTGCTACCGGCCGCCCTTTCGCATGCCATTGGTTCCGATTCGCAGCGGCCCTTCGCAATCGTGATCGTGGGCGGTTTGATCTCGGGCTTGCTGCTGAGCGTTTTCCTGCTTCCAACGCTGTACGCCTGGGTGGCGCGCGAGGGCGACGTGCTGCCCGTACCGGAGGTGCAATTAGAAGAGTCACATTAGGCTAGAAGAGCTTTACTAATCTGGTAAGCTTGGAGCGAAAGAAAACGCTGTTGTTGTTTTTCTGCCCGCTCCCAGCATGATCCGCCGCCTTGTCGATTTTGCGCTAGACAATAGAGTTCTCATCCTGGCGGTAGCAATTCTGCTCCTGATCTGGGGCGGAATTTCCTTTCACAATCTGCCTGTCGAAGCCTATCCGGACGTGGCGAACAACTACGTCCAGCTCATCACCCAATGGCCCGGCCGCGCGGCCGAGGAAGTGGAGCAGCAGGTTACCAATCCCATCGAAATCGCGATGAACGGCATCCCTCATCTGGAGAATTTGCGGTCGTTTTCGGTTTTCGGCCTATCCAGCGTGATGCTGATCTTCGACGACCAATCCACCAACGATTCGAACCGTCAAAAGGTGCTGGAGCGTCTGGCGCAGATCAGCTTGCCAGAAAATCTGCAGCCACAAATCGGCACCGACTATAGCCCGGTGGGCCAGATTTATTGGTACACACTACGCAGCAACAATCCGAAATACGACCTCATGGAATTGAAGACCCTGGAAGATTGGGTGCTCGAGAAACAATTCAAATCCGTGCCGAACGTCGTGGACGTCGTGAGCTTCGGCGGTGTCACGCGCGAATATCAGGTGCGGCTGGACCCCGACAAATTGGTGTCTTACGGGCTGAGCGTCGCCCAAGTGGAGCAGCAATTAGCCGCGAACAATGTGAATGCGGGCGGAAGTTTCGTGGAAGCTGGGCTGCAACAGATTAACGTGCGCGCGTTGGGACTGTTCAAGACCGTTGCCGATATTCAGAAGACCATGCTGAAGACGCAAAACGGAACGGCCATTCGCGTAGGAGACGTGGCCACCGTGACGCAAGGGCCCAAGATTCGTCTAGGGCAAATCGGCAAGGCATGGCGCATGAAGGACGGGAAGGTGGACGACAACGACGATGTTGTCGAAGGGATTGTACTGCTGCGGAAAGGCGCCGACTCAGACTCAACCCTGGATTTGATTCACGCCAAAGTGAACGAGCTGAACGATCACATCTTGCCAAAGGGCGTGAAAATTGTTCCGTTTCTCGATCGCAGCAACTTAGTCCATTACACAACGCACACGGTGCTCCACAACCTGACCGAGGGCATCATCCTGGTGGCTGTGATTTTGTTCGTGTTTCTCGGTAATATTCGCGGCGCGTTCATCGTGGCGCTTACCATTCCCTTCTCTCTGTTGTTCGCATCTATTTGCCTAAACCTGAATGGCATTCCCGCCAACCTGCTATCGCTCGGCGCGCTGGACTTCGGAATGGTGGTGGAGGGGGCGGTGGTGATGGTGGAAAACATCATCCGCTACCTGGCCCATCGCGACCAATCGGGTTCCTCGCTCGAGAAGATTCGCAGCGCGGCGCACGAGGTACAACGGCCGGTATTCTTTTCGATTGCGATTATCATCACCGCCTACGTGCCCATCTTCACGCTGCAGCGTGTGGAGGGGCGGTTATTCAAGCCAATGGCGTGGACCGTGGCATTCGCGCTGTTGGGATCGCTGATCTTTTCAATGCTGATCGCGCCGGTGATCTCCAGCTTCAGCTTCGGCAAGAACGTGACCGAGTGGCGCAACCCACTGATGGCCGCGATAACCAGCGGCTACCGGGCGAGCCTCAAAAAAGCGATCCAATTTCGTTGGATCACCGTGGCAGTAGCGGCGGCCGCGCTGGGCGCATCGGGATTTCTGCTCTTCAGCGGAGTAATCGGTTCGGAGTTTTTGCCGCATTTGGATGAAGGCGCCGTTTGGGTGCGCGGAACGCTGGCGCCCAGCACCGGTCCCACCGAGGGCGCGCGCGTGATGAACCAGGCCCGCGTGCTTTTAGCTTCGTTTCCAGAAGTGACGCAGGTGGTCTCTCAAGTAGGGCGTCCCGACGACGGCACCGACATCGCGGGATTCTTTAACACCGAGTATTTCGTCGATCTGAAGCCGAAGGAGCAATGGCGGCCGGTGTTTCACCAAAACAAAGAAGCGTTGATCGCCTCCATGGATGAGGTGCTGGAGAAGATTCCGGGAGCGCTGTGGAATTTCTCGCAGCCTATCGCCGACAACATGGAAGAGGCCGTCAGCGGAGTGAAGGGGCAACTGGCCATCAAGATCTATGGCGACGATCTGAAAACTTTGGAAGCGAAGGGCGATCAGATTGTCGGTGTGATGAGAACCGTTCCCGGAATCGCCGATCTCGGGCTGTTCCGCGTCATCGGCCAGCCCAATCTGGAGTTTACGGTAGATCGCGATCAGGCGGCGCGCTACGGGCTCAACGTTTCCGACGTCCAGGATGCGATCGAAACCGCGGTGGGAGGAAAAGCCGTCAGCCAAGTTTTGCAGGGCGAGCAGCGCTACGACGTGGTGGTGCGCTACCAGACGCCCTATCGAAATACAAAAGAAGCCATCGAGAATGTACGGCTGCTGGCGCCCTCCGGCGAGCGCGTGTCGCTGGCGCAGTTGTGCACGGTAAAAACTCTGGACGGCGCGTCCGAGATTTATCGCGAAGGCAACTCGCGCTACGTAGCCATCAAGTACAGCGTGCCGGTTCGCGACTTGGGAAGCACGGTAGAAGAAGCCATCGACAAAGTTGGGAAGCAAGTGAAACTTCCGGAGGGTTATCACATCGATTGGGCGGGCGAGTATGAAAGCCAGAAGCGATCGCAGCGCCGGCTGCTTCTGGTGCTGCCGCTGACAATACTGGTGATCTGCATGATCCTCTATACGATGTTCAAATCGTTTAAATGGGTAGTGCTGATTCTGGGCAATGTCGCGATGGCGCCTATCGGCGGATTGCTGGCTTTATGGCTCACCGGCACCCACTTCAGCGTTTCTTCGGGCGTCGGATTTCTGGCCCTGTTCGGCGTTGCGGTACAGACGGGCGTGATCATGCTCGAATACATTAATCAGTTGCGGGCGCGTGGGCACACCATTCGGGATGCCGCGGTGGAAGGCTCGGTGCTCCGCCTGCGCCCCATCATGATGACGATGCTGGTGGCGAGCGTCGGCTTATTGCCGGCGGCATTATCGCGCGGGATTGGGTCGGACTCGCAACGTCCGTTCGCGATCGTTATTGTGGGCGGCCTGATTGCCGCTCTTATCTTGGGGATATATTTGTTGCCCACTTTATACGTGTGGGCCGCGGGCGACCGCGACGTGCTGGCGCCGCCCGACGTTCACCCGGCCGAACCCTCCTGAGCCGACGCCTGATCGGCAACACCCCAGGGCCTGATCGGCGAGACACATGTTATGCTCTCCAATACTGATTGGAAGGGACGGGATTGCAAGATTTGTGGCGACGTTTATGGAGAATACTGCCTGCCATACTGGCGTTTAGTTTGCTGGCCGTTCAGATTGCGATTCCCTGGACCGTTCCACACTTCGTCACCCAGGACGGCCCTTCTCACCTTTACACCGCGGTAGTCGCAAAAAATCTGTTGTTTCGCGCGCAACCGTACGCGTCGCTGTACCGGATGAATCGACATCTGGTCCCCAGTTGGGCCAGCACCATTCTGCTGGCATTGAGCGCTTCCGTGGCAGGCGCCGCCCATGCGGAGCAGTTGATGACGAGTCTCATTCTCTGCCTGGGGTTCTTCAGCTTTTCGTACGCCATTCGGTCGCTCTCGCCAACGGCATTGCGATGGACGCCGCTCTCCAACTTTCTTCTCGAAACGTGGTTTCTCTGGATGGGGTTTTACAACTTCTACTTAGGAATCGTGCTCGCGCCCATCGCGATCGGTTTCTATATTCGCCGAGGCGGGAGACTCACAACCCGCGCGGCGATTACGCTCGCGTTTGGGATGGCTCTGCTATTTTTCGTACACCTGCTAGCGGCTGTGGTCTGCCTGCTGGTGCTGGGCATTATCGCCCTGTGGCTGCATGTTGCGCGACCCGCGCTGTGGACAAAATCTCCGGATTGGCGGGAAGCCGGCCGCCAGGTTGGAATCTTTGCCGGGGCCATGCTGCCTGTTGTTGTACTGGGTCTGATATTCGCCCACCAGGCTCCCGGGGGCATGGCTTTTCATCCCAACGTTCTTCAGTCTTTGTCCGAATTCCCGATGCACGTTTTCGCTACAGCCAATGGTCTGGCAGGCGGACAGTGGTATCTCTTTCCTGTTGTCCTGGGATTGATTGTCATCGCTGTTTTGGGAATGCGGCGCTCCGAGTGGCAAGCGGCAAAGGGCGGACTCGGTGTTGCGGCAGTGGCGCTATTTTTCGCCTACTTGCTGGTGCCCGACAGCGGCTTGGGCGGAAACGCGGTGAAAGTTCGCTTCGCCTGGATTGTATTCCTGTTGGGCGGATTGCTGGTGTCGTCGTCTGCCCGCCTGCAGCCTCTCGGAACTCCAATTGCTATTTTCCTGACGGCTTGCCTGGCATTCAATCTGGCGGTCACCGCTCAGAGCCTCGTCGATTACAGCGCCGCCGTGGATGATTATCTATCGGCCTTAAGCGGAATACGGCCGGGCTCTACTGTAGTCCGTTTGCGGTATCGCACGCCCGATCTTGGACAGCGCTACGGATTCGGCGACATCGGGCGCGATCCCCTATTCCACCTGGATGCTTACGCCGCGTCGCGATTGAAGTGCATTGATCTCACCGATTATCAAGCGCCAACCACCGATTTTCCGGTGATCTTCAAATCCAAGCTCGATCATGCGAAACAATTCGCGTTATTGGAATTCGAAAATCCGAGCGACGATGAAGGCGCGGCACTGAATTCATTACGCCAAGATCTTCCGATGCCGATCGATTATGTAATTGTGGTCGCTGATGGGTCCTCGCCAGGGGCTGCGGTGGCTAAGGTTATTACAAGCCTCGATTCGGGCATGCAACTGATCGCGCAGTCTCCGGCGCCACCATTTGTGCGGGTTTATCAACGCACCGCCGCGCGCTGACTCCGGTTGGGTAGACTTAAGGGGCACGTAGATTTCGCACTGGGTGAAAATACGCGCCATAGCGCCACTACAACTCGTTGATTCGCATAAACTCGGTACTCAACCGCGTAATGGCGCACAAATTGCATAATATCCGGATCAGTGCGGATGAAAACTGTTCAAGTGGCCATCCAGGATTCCCGGTGCGCGGATTCCCTCCGTGATCTGTTTCTACAGGATTGCCGCCGCCAGGTTCGTGTCGTGTCGACACCGGACGTAACCCTAGATGGCGTCATCATAGTGGATACGGCCCATTTGCTGAGCCTGCCGTTGCTTCAAAAGGAGCAGGAACGCCTGATTGTGATTGTCGACAAAACTAACGATGATCTTACTCAGCTCTGGGATGCAGGCGTAAGGCACGTTGTTTTTCGCAGAGACCCGCCCCGGTTGGTCTCAGGAGCCATCTTAGGCATCGAGTTGCACCTAAGTCGAGCATAGCGGCATGATGTGTCATTTCACCCAGCGGTTCTACCGCGTGGGCTTCGCTGGCAGGTGGCTATACACAAAGACCGAATAAAAAGCCGCCAAAAGCATCCCAGGAATCCACCATGCCAGGCCGATATACAGCCCATAAGGTGCCGCCGACGCGTTGAATATGGTCAATCCGGCCTGAGAGGAAACGGAAGGCAGCACATAGGGAAACACGCCAAAAGCCGCGCTGGTGAGCATACCTACCAGGTAGAGGCAGGAGGATAGGAACGCTGCCATATCGCGGCGATGGGAGCCATAAAACCGCATGGCTGACAGCCCCGACAATGCGACCAAGGGGAATACATAGCCCCAGAGATGAGTGGAGAACTGCTCTTTCAGATGCGGCTGTAAGTAAAAGCTGACCACGGTAATCAGCACGGTGAATGCCGAGACAACCCACCAAGCCTTCGAACCCAGCGAGCGCGCCCTTTGTTGTAGATCGCCCGCGGTGCGTAACACCACCCAAAAACAGCCATGAACGGTGAGAGCGAAGAATGACGCCAAGCCGATCAACAGCGTGTACCAATCCACGATGCCAGCGTCTTTGCCAGGCTGGAAATTGTTCCAAAGCGGAAGGAAGAAGAACCCCTCCGAATCCAAGGGAACTCCTCGCACTACATTGCCGAGCGCGGCGCCGAATATCAGGGCAAGCAAAGCGCTGGATGCGCCGAAGATCAAGTCCCAGAACGGACGCCAGATGGGACCTTCCACGTGGCTGCGCAGCTCAATGGAGATGCCGCGTAGAATCAGCAGCCACAGCACCACCATCAGCGCGAGATAAAAGCCGCTAAAGGCCGAAGAGTAGAGCGCTGGAAACGCGAAGTACAACGTGCCCCCGCCCGCGATCAACCAGACCTCATTGCCATCCCAGACCGGGCCAATGGAGCGTATCACCTGCTGCCGCTCGACGTCTGTACGAGCGACAAACAGATGAACGATTCCCGCGCCCAGATCGAAGCCGTCCAGCACCACGTACCCGGCGATCATGATGGCGACCAGGCAAAACCAGACTGTCGTGATCATCGGAGCGCCTCCGGCAGAGCAGCCGCGTCATTTCTCCCGATACCCCCAGTCGGGATGGCGGACGGTTCGCGATGTGGGCCATGCTCGATTTCTCGGCCTACCAGAAACAGGAACAGAATTCCTAAAAGCATGTACAACCCCATAAAGCCCATCAGCGTGAATAGGCCGTTGGCCGCTGAAACTCGCGAAGAGACTCCGTCGGCGGTGCGCATCACTCCGTAGATGAGCCACGGTTGGCGGCCTAATTCCGCGGTCATCCATCCGGCTGTCGTGGCGACATAGGGAAACGGCAGAGCCAGCATCAAAGCCCACAGCAGCGGCCGATTTCCATATAGGCGGCCGCGCCAAAGCCACCACACGCACAACAACATCAGCACCAGCAGCATTGATCCAACACCCACCATGATGTGATAGCTGTAATAGAGCAACGGGATATTGTCGGGCCAAACGTCGCGCGAAAAATCCTTCAGCCCTTTCACTTCAGCGCTCCAACGGCGATAGGTGAGGAAGCTGAGGGCGTTCGGCACCGTCAGGGGATTGTCCAATTGCATCTTGTCTGTGTCGGGCTGGCCCAAGATAACCAGCGGGGCCCCGGCGCTGGTCTCAAATAGCCCCTCCATCGCGGCCAGAGTAACCGGCTGATGTTCGGCGACCATGCGCCCCTGGCCGTCGCCAGTGGGAAACAGCATGGCCACCATTGCGATGGCTCCAGCCACCACCCCGGTTCGCAGGAAGATGCGCGCGTGTTCGCCGAACTTGCCCATCAGTTGGTAGTACGCTCCGATGGACGCCATGACAAAGCTGGCCGTGACGACCGCCGCAATCATGTTGTGAAGGTATTGCCAGAGAATCCAGGGGTTCCCTAGCAAGCCCCATAAACTGTCCAGCAGGATAGTGTGGTTAGGCCCCATGCGATAGCCCGTTGGATGCTGCATCCAGGCATCGGTGGCGATGATAAAGAATCCGGAAAGCCAGGAACCGAGAAACACCAGGAAGGCCGTCACCCAGTGCATCTTGGGGCTGAACTGCTTCTCCCCAAAAACAAACAAGCCGAGGAACGCCGATTCCAGAAAGAACGAGAATACTCCTTCCATGGCGAGTGTCTGCCCGATGACGCCGCCTGCGTCTTTGGAAAATTGCGCCCAGTTCGTTCCAAACTGGAACTCCATCGGGATGCCGGTGACCACGCCCATGGCGAAATTGATCGCAAAGATCTTCACCCAGAAACGCGCGCTCTCGTTGTAGCTGGGGTTGCCGGTTCGAAGAGCGGCTGTCTTCAGGATGACAATCAGAAGCGCCAACCCCATGGTGAGTTGAGGAAACAAATAGTGGAACGTGACGGTGAAAGCGAAGTGCAGGCGGTGGACCGCCAGGGCAGAGTCCATTGGTATTCTCCGAGCAGATAGGGTGCTAGTTGAAGTGGCTCTTTCGAGCTAATTGTCGCACTCCAGGGCCGCAATGGCAGTATCATTCTAATCGGCTCAAAGGCGAACCAGGTTTTGTGGGAGGACGAAAATGAGTGAGACTACGCGGCGAGGGTTCATCAAGGAGGCCGCTGCGTTGGCTCCGCTGGCGTTTGCTCCGGCCGCCCGAGGACAGTCGAACGCGTCGGCCGAGCGCTTCGATTTTGTGGTGGCGGGCGCTGGACACAACAGTCTGGTTTGCGCAGCTTATCTGGCGAAAGCTGGTTACAAGGTCTTGGTACTGGAAGGCCGGCCCACCATTGGAGGCGGATGCAAGACTGCGGAAGTATGCCTGCCTGGATTCAAGGAAGATCTTTGCTCCAGCGTCCATTCCGGTTTCCAGACCAATCCGGCGCTCAAGGAACTCAGCCTCAGCGACTACGGGCTGGAGTATATCGATCCGGAACTCGTGATGCACATACCTTTCCTGGATGGCGCGTCCATTAGCGTTTGGCGCGATCTGGATCGGACTTGTGAAACTATCGCGAAGATTTCGAAGAAGGACGCCGAAAAATTCCGCAAATTAGTTCCCGAGTTCAAGGCGTACACCGAAAGCGGACAGGCGGGTCGAGGTTCGATGCGCCGCGCGAAATTTTGGCAGCAGCTGAATGCCATGTCGGGCTACGACGCGACGGGGGTGCTTTTTGAAAGCGACCACCTGCGGGCGGCATGCCTGGCGTGCGGCCATTTTGGCGGAGTGGCGGGCGGCGATATCGGAACAGGCGGTCAGGCCTTCTCGCTCATGACTCAGGTGCTCAATGGGCGTCCCATCCCCAAAGGCGGCTCCGGGATGTTGACTGTGGCATTGGGGCGGTTCATCGAAGCGCACCACGGCGTGGTGCTGACGAACAAGCCGGTGGTGCAACTTATTGTCGGGAATGGAAAATGTCTGGGCGTGGAATGCGCCGACGGCACCAAATACCAGGCTGACAAAGCCGTCGTGTCGACCATCCATGTGAAGCATATTGTGAACATGGCGCCGCGTGAACTGTGGGGCGACGAGTTCAACTCCATGGTGGACACCTTCCAGCCGGAACACGCGATGATTCAGTTTCACTACGCGACCACGGAGGCTCCGCAATATCCGCTGGCGGGCGGCGGCACCATATCGAGCACCGAAGCGGTGTTAATGGATCGGCCAGAGAGCATCCTGCTGCTCAACTCGTATAACGCGCGAGGTGAGGCGTGGGTGGAAGATACGCCGCTGCAAATCGTGAGTCCTTCGGTTGGCGATCCGACGCGCGCTCCGGCCGGCCATCACACCGTCAAGATCGAAGGGACCATGGCGTACGATCTGAAGGACGGTGGTCCTAAGCATTGGGACGAGATTAAGGAGCGGGTGGCTGAGGCATGCTTCGCCCGGCTGCGGCGCGTGGCTCCCAATCTAACGCCCGACAAAGTGCTCGCGAAGTTTCTCGAAAGCCCGCTGGACATAGAGAGGATGAATCCCGCGATGTGGCGCGGAAGCGTGCACGCGGGCGATCGGCGCCTGCCGCAGATGGCGCCTTACAAGATGCCGATTCCCGGTTTATACCAAACGGGTGCCTGCACACCTCCCGGCGGTTCCATTACCGGAGTGCCGGGGCGAAATGCAGCCGCCGCCATATTCAAGGATTTGGGATCGAGCATCGAAGAGGTGGGGGCCAAGTGATGAGGAGAACCGTGCTTGTACTGGGGCTGTCGATGTTGAGCTGCTGGGCGCAAGTCCCGGACAACCCCTCCGTTCCCCCCGCGCCTGAGCAACCCCTTCCGTACAGCCACAAGAAGCATCTTGCGATGGGTCTGCAATGCGAGCAATGCCACATCAATCCCGATCCGGGCGCACAGATGACTTTTCCGGCATCTACCACCTGCATGATGTGCCACAACACCGCCGAGGTTTCCAATCGCGGGCGGATCGCCGAGTTAGCCAAATCTTCGCAGCCGATTCCCTGGGTGCGGGTCTATCAAGTCACCCCTGGTGTCACTTGGACGCACCGCAAACACTTGCAGGCCGGAATCCAATGCGCGATGTGTCACGGCAACGTCGCCCAAATGGATACCATGGCGCAGACCACCGCAGTGCTAGCCATGGCCAGTTGCATCAGTTGTCATCAGTCGCACAAAGCGAGCACGGCGTGCGCCACTTGTCATTCATGGCCGCGCGGCTCTTAAGTTATGCGACTGCAGTTATGCGACTGCGCGCCGTTCGGGAATATAGCTGGCGAATAGCGCGTCCTGCACCGGGAACTTGGCGCGGAAATCGGCCAGCTCTTCGGGAAATTGTTCGATCAGCTGCGCGGGTGCAAGCCGGCTATCGTTGCCGAGTATTTGCGCGAGTTGCAGAGCGTTCACCACGGATTTTCCGCCCGCGTCGTTATTGGCGAAGACGAATGTGGTAGCGGCGTGTTCCTGGATCTGCTCCACACGCTGCTTCCATTCCTCAAGTTCTTTGGCCGAATAAAGATAGTCGTGCGCCGCCGTGGCCCTGGCCGGACGGCCAAACTCACGTTCCCAATGTTGCGAATTGCGCCCATGCAGCCGCACATATCCGATGCGAGACGTTAAGAGTGAGGCGGGCGGCATGCCCTTGGTGTAGGGCGCTTGATCGATGTTCGCGAAGCCTACCCGATAGTCGATCAACGTGCCCAGCGCTTCCTCGTGCAGCCAACTCGAATGCCGCATCTCCGCCACCAGCGGAAACTCGTGAAAAGCTCGCCGCAGCGCGATTACGAAAGCGCGATTCTCTTCGGTGTAACGAAAGCTCCACGGAAATTGCATCAGCAGACAACCCAGCTTGCGGGCGCGATGAAGAGGCCACAGACCTTCCTTGAAATTGGCGATCTCTGCGGCGCGCAGGGAACGTTCATGCGTGAACCGGCGGCCCAACTTCGCGGTGAAGAGGAACTTGGGGTTGTGCGCAACCTTCTTCACCCATAGACTGGCCAATTCCGCCTGAATGGGTTGATAGAAACTGGTGTTGATCTCAACGGCGTCGAAAAACGTGGACAGATCTTCCAGGGGGTGAAATCCTCGAGGTTTCAGTCTGGGATAAACAATGCCGTTCCAGTGTGGATAGGACCAACCGGAGGGGCCGCAGTAGAGTGTTCGGGGGAGGGGCATGGCACTCTTCGTTCTCCTTTTCTTCGCTCACTAGTATAGGCGAATACAAGGCGAAAATCAATAGTCTAGTTTTCTGTGTGTTTACGTACGCTTACGAATGGCGGCCTAGCCCGAAAGGGCTGTTGCTGGAATGATAAATTTTGCGTGACGCCCGTAACTTTCAATCGGCGGGAAACGTTATGTATTCAAATCCCCGTTACGACGGCGGACGCTTCACCCTATCACCCCAAGAGCGTCCGCCATTCTACTTCGCTCGTCCGAATTACTCCCCGGAGATTCCTTCGAATAATGGCGTGCTGAGATAGCGCTCACCCGAATCGGGCAATACGACTACCAAGGTCTTGCCCTTCATCTCGGGTTCCTTGGCCACACGCGCCGCCGCTGCAACGGCCGCTCCGCTCGATATGCCGGAAAGAATGCCTTCTTCCCTCGCCAACCGCCGCGCCATTTCCATGGACTCTTCATTCGTTACAAGCTCAACGCGATCCACCACTGATAGATCTAAGTTGCCCGGTATAAATCCTGCGCCGATGCCCTGAATCTTGTGCGGACCAGGGTGCAGCGGCAAGCCCTTCAGCGACTGCATGATCACCGGGCTGCCAGTGGGCTCCACGGCGATGGAGATTACCTTCTTGTTTTGCCGGACGGATGTTAGAAAACGTGACACGCCCGTAATGGTTCCTCCGGTTCCGACTCCGCACAGCAAAACATCGATCCCTCCCTCGGTGTCAGTCCAAATTTCGGGTCCAGTGGTCTTGAAGTGACTCTCCGGATTGGCTGGGTTTTGAAACTGCTGCAGCAGCACGTAGCGATGCGGGTCTGCGGCCACCGCCTCCTCGGCTTTTCCGATGGAGCCCTGCATTCCGGCGGCGCCGTCCGTGAGAATCAACTGGGCGCCAAACGCGCGCAGCACTTTCTGGCGTTCCACCGACATGGTCTCGGGCATAACGAGCGTGATGGGATACCCGCGCGCCGCAGCCACGAAGGCCAATGCGATTCCCGTATTGCCGCTGGTAGGCTCGATCAATTCCTTGCCCGGCCCCAGCAGTCCACGCTTTTCGGCGTCCCAGATCATCGCCGCTCCAATGCGGTCCTTTACCGAATAGGCGGGGTTTCTTCCTTCCACCTTGGCCAATATAGTTGCGCCAGTTCCCTGCCCGATGCGATTCAACTTTATGAGCGGCGTCCGGCCGATGCTCAGCGAATTGTCCTGATAGAACATCAGATCTCCCAGTTTGGTACGTATTTGGATTGCAGGTCGCGCCAGTTCCGGACCAGCTCGGCAAAAGTGGTTTGATCGATTACGTCGGAAACGGATTGGTCCACGCGACGCCATGTTTCGGCGAAAGGGTCAGCAGGGCTCTGTTTGCGCGCGGGCTTGCTGCTTTTGGCGCCTTCGATGTAGCGGATCACTTCGCCCACCGTGATGGCGTCGGGCGCGCGCGCCAGCAGATAGCCGCCTTCGGCGCCACGACGGGACTCGACGAAGCCGCCTTGTTTCAGCCCGGCCAGAATCAGTTCCAGAAACTTCTGCGGTATTCTTTGTCGCTTGGCGATGTCGGCGATTTTGATCGGCTCGCCGGCTTTCTGCAGCGCCAGATCGAAAATGGCGTGCAGGGCATACTCGCCTTTGACAGAGATGTTCATGAGCGGAGTTAGCAATCTCCTGTGACCAACTAGAGATTGTAACTGGCAGTCCTGGCAAGGCGCTAGTTTGGTTGTCTGCGCGGAAACTCTACCCCATCACAAATCGCAGGCAATGTTGCTCTTCATCCATATGCCGATATGTCGTTGGGTGCCAAGCACCCAATAGAAATCTATACCTATGGTAGCGTCGCTAGCGAATTCCTACGATTATCGTCTAGTCGCCTTGTCCGTGATCATCGCCATCACGGCGTCTTATGCGGCCCTCGACCTGGGCGGCCGCGTAACGGCCTCGCGTGGAGCGGTCCAACTCAGTTGGCTGACTGGCGGGTCCTTGGCCATGGGGATGGGCATCTGGTCCATGCACTATATCGGAATGCTCGCCTACGACCTTCCCGTCACCGTGCACTATCATTGGCCAACGGTTTTGTTGTCGCTGGTGGCGGCTATCCTTGCGTCGGCGGTGGCGTTGTTTGTCGTGAGCCGGAACACCATGGGGCCGATGAGCACCGGCATTGGCGGGCTGCTGATGGGAAGCGGCATTGCATCCATGCACTATGTCGGAATGGAAGCCATGCGGCTGCAAGCGATGTGCCGCTACACGGTCTGGATCGTGATTGTATCGCTGGTACTGGCGATTGTGATCTCATTGGTCGCCTTATGGCTGACTTTTCATTTGCGTGCGCAGACCAAGTCCATGGGCTGGCGCAAGCTGGCGAGCGCTCTATTGATGGGCATCGCAATCCCGGTAATGCACTACACCGGCATGGCAGCGGTCACCTTCACTCCAATGAACCAGCCCGTAGACCTGAGCCATTCGGTTGAAATTACTTCGCTTGGCATCGTTGGTATTGGCGGGGTCACGCTCATGGTTCTCGTTTTAGCGATCCTGACCTCCTTCGTGGATCGGCTCTTTTCAGCGCAATCCCTGGAACTGCGGCATGAGCGCGATCTCTTGCGCATCTTATTGGACAACATTCCCGATTACATCTATTTCAAGGACTCCAGCAATCGGTTCATCCGTATAAACAAGGCGCTCGCATCATGGTTTGGAATCGAGGGTCCGGAAGCGGCGCGTGGCCGAAGCCCCGCGGACTACTTTGATCCCGAAACGGCAGAGATGCTACGCTCAGACGATCAGAAGATCCTGCTGTCGGGCCGGCCGATGATCGCCCAAACCTTACTGCTCCCCCATTCCGGCACCTCGCGCTGGATGGCCGTGACGAAGGTCCCTGTAAAGGACGGATCGCCCTACGGCCCGCTCATCGTCGGGATTTCGCGGGACATCACGCTGTGGAAAGAGACCATGGAGGAACTAGAAAGAAGTGAGGCCTCGTTCCGGCTCCTTTTCTCCGCGGTTCCTCACGCCGTCTTTGTATGCGACATGGAGACGTTTGAAATCCTGCAAGTGAATGACGCGGCCACCCGGACCTATGGTTATACGGCGGAAGAGTTTCACGCCATGCGCCTCTACGATATCTATCCCGCCAGCGACCATACGCTTCTGAAGCAGACTTTGGAAGCACTTGATCCGTCCAATTTATCGCGCGACGCCCGGAACCATCTGACAAAAGATGGACGGACATTGGACGTAGAAATCACCGTTCATCAGCTGGAATTCCATGAGCGCAGGACCATGCTCATCACGGTGCTGGACGTGAGCGAACGAAAGCGGCTGGAACTCGATCTGCGGCATGCCCAAAAGCTGGAGGCAGTGGGCCAGTTAGCGGCTGGCATCGCTCATGAGATCAACACGCCCATCCAGTACGTCGGAGATAACCTTCGTTTTCTCAGCGATTCCTTTAGAGAGCGCGAAGCTGTCCTGGTGCAATACGAACGCCTTCTGGCTGGGCCGTTAGCCGGTGAGATCGCGCGCGGTTTCAACGATCAGGTGAAAGCTGTTCAACAAAACGCTGATATGGAGTATTTGAGCCGCGAAATACCCAGGGCCCTGGAGCAGTCGCTCGATGGAGTGGAGCGCATTGCCACGATTGTGCGCGCCATGAAGTCTTTCGCTCATCCCGGGAGTGACGAGAAGAAGCCGGCGGATCTGAACCAGGCGCTTTCCGAGGCGATAATCGTGGCCACAAATGAGCTGAAGTATGTGGCCGATGTAGTGCAAGATTTTGGCGAACTTCCGGCCGTTTGGTGCAACCTTGGCGACATTAACCAGGTTTTCCTGAATCTGCTGGTGAATGCCGCTCACGCCATCGGCGATGTGGTAAGTAAGAGCGGTTCCCGAGGGGAGATCCGGGTAAGAACACGATGCGAGGGCGGCGAGGTAGTCGTATCAATCATTGACACCGGCTGCGGCATTCCGGCGGCAGTTCAGTCGCGAATGTTCGAGCCGTTTTTTACAACCAAAGAAGTGGGCAGGGGCACCGGTCAAGGACTTGCGATCGCCCGCAACATCGTGGTTGAAAGACACGGTGGCAGAATTACTTTCGAGCCCAATCTCCCTCGAGGCACGACGTTTATGGTGTCGCTTCCCGTAGGGGGAGCGCTAGATGCATCCGATGCTTCTACTGTATCCGGTGCATCCAATGACGCGCGGCCGAGATCGGAAATGGAGGTCCTATGAAACGGATTTTGTTTGTGGACGACGAGCCCCGCATCCTCGAAGGGCTACAACGCAGTCTTCGTCCCTGCCGCGAGCACTGGGACATGTCTTTCGCCAATAGCGGCCAGGAAGCTCTCGCGATCCTGTCAAAAAGCGCTTTCGACGTAATCATCAGCGACATGCGCATGCCCGTGATGGACGGCGCCCAGTTGCTGGAGCTGGTGCGCGATCGCTATCCCGGCATGATGCGAATTGTGCTCTCGGGCCAGTTTGAGATGGAGGCTACCATGCGCGCCGTACCGGTTGCGCACCAATTTCTAACCAAGCCCTGCGATCCTGGCAAGCTCCAGGCGGTAATCGAACGTTCTTGTGGAGGAACCTCCGAAGTCGCCGACAGCGGGATCCGGCGTCTCATTGCCGCCATTGGGGAGCTGCCTGCCCTGCCGAGCACCTATGCGGCGCTGGCAGCCGCAATCGACGATCCTGAGACGCCGCTCGATCAAATTGCCGCCATTGTGGAACGCGACGTCGCTGTGGCCGCCAAGGTGCTGCAACTTGTCAACTCATCGTTCTTTGGCCTGTCCCGCGAAATTGCCACCGTTTCCATGGCTGTAGGATTTCTGGGATTCGAGGTGCTGGAGCAACTAGTCATCACGATAGAACTCTTTCGCGCGTTCGACTGCGGATGTCAGGTGACCGGATTCTCCGTGGAAGCGACTCAACGGCATTCCCGCTNNGCGTGGCGGCGATCGCGGGGCGCCTCCCCATACCGCGGCAATGCGCTGCTGCAACGTCGGTGACCGCCTTGCTTCACGACGTTGGCAAACTCGTCCTCGCTGCCCGGCTACCCGAACAGTTTCAAAGCGCGCTGCATACGTCGCGCCAAGAGAGCCGTCCCTTGCACATTCTGGAAGAAGAGATCACGGGCGCAAGCCACGAAGTAATCGGTGCGTACTTGCTAGGCCTGTGGGGACTTCCCGCAGCGGTGGTCGCAGCCGTGTCCCAGCACCACCAGCCTGTTCGCGCCACAGCTGACACGACCATGGATACGAATTTGGCGGTGCATATTGCGGACCTGCTGGAGCACGAGGCGTCGGGTGGGCCGGGAAGCGGCGCGACCGCTGCTCTGGACGATCTTTGCCACGACTCGCCCGAACTGGTTGAATCGCTGCCGGCGTGGCGCGCAGCCGCGCTAGAAATCGTTCAAAGGGAGGCCCAACGCAAGTGACTTTATTTCTCCAGTCCGCGAGCGGGAGGCAAGAGAAGTGACACCCATTGAGGCCGTCTCCGAACTGCCAAACCCAAGCGAGAAGCTTCAGTTGGCGGACGAAAGCTGGGTTTTGGCAGGCCAGGCATCGGAGTCCATCCTGTGTGTCGACGACGACCCCAATATTCTGGCGGCGTTCCAGCGGCAGTTCCACAAGACGTTCGCTATTGAAATGGCCATCGGTCCGGAGGAGGGCCTGGCAGCCATCGCCAGCAAAGGTCCGTTTGCGGTAGTCATATCGGATCTGCGGATGCCGGGGATGAGCGGAATCCAGTTTCTCACGGCGGTTCGAGCGCGCGCTCCGGAAACCGTTCGCGTCATGCTCACCGGGCAGGCGGACCTGACCGATGCGATAGCAGCCGTCAATCAAGGCGCCATTTTCCGGTTTCTGCTGAAGCCGAGTAGCGCCACTATTCTGAGCAAGGTGATCGAGTCGGCCCTGGAGCAGCATCGCTTGATCGTGGCCGAGCGGCAGTTGACGCAACAAACGCTGGTCGGCTGCGTCGAGGTTCTGTCTGAGGTCTTGAGCATTGTCGAGCCGGTGGCGTTCAGCCGTACCGCTCGGGTGCTGCGTTACGTCCGCCAACTGACCCGCATTCTCAACCTGACGTCTTCCTGGGAGCTCGAGGCGGCGGCGATGCTTTCGCAAATCGGCTGGATTACCATTCCCCCGGACATAGCGACCAAGTTCTTGGCCAACCAGCCCTTGACCGCCGAAGAATCGCTCCGTTTTCACCAACACGCCGGCGCAGCGGCCCGAATTATTGAGCGGATTCCTCGGCTCCAAACCGTCGCAAAGATCGTGGAAGCCCAGTTTACTCCATACCAAAACGCTGAGCCGATCGCAGAGACCCATGCGCCCCAGGATCCGGTTCTTTTCGGCGCGGCGATCCTGCAAGCTGCGATCGATTTTGACGACCGTCGCCGCCGGGGACTGTCGCACGCTGATGCATTAGCTCACATGCGATTGCGAGTGGATCACTATCCTCCGGAAATCCTGGCCGCTATCGACCACATCGAAGCGGTGGAACTCGCTGAACGGACCAGAATGGTTCCCGTGAGCGGCCTGGTGCCTGGCATGATCCTGGAACAGGACATCTGCGTCAGGAGCGGCATGTGTCTGATCGGAAGCGGCCAACAGATAACGCCCACCTCGCTGCAGCGGCTAGAGGGCTTCTCGAAAGCCATGGACACCGGCCTTATGGTCTCCGTCCGCATCCCGGAGGCCTAGCGGCGCAAACATCCGAACCTATCTTTCAGCGCGCAGGTCACTGAGGGAAACGGTGAGTTGCTCAGTGGATTGGCTATTGAGGCGTGCAATCAGTTCCATAGCGCGTTTATGCAGTTTCCGGGCCAAGGGCTTGTTACCGGCTTGCAGGCTGACGCGGGAATAGTCGAGAAGCAACTCGGCGGTGGCCGGATGATCGGAACGGAGGATTTTCTCTTGAAGCCCGAGCGACTGTTGGAAGTACGACAACGAATCGGCGGCATTGCCGGCGTCCGCGACAAGGTTGCCAATATTCCGTAGGATTTCGGAACGTAAGAGGGCATCGCCTGCAGGAGGCAGCAACTGCAACGCCCGCTGTTCGGCCTGGCGGCTTTCATCGATACGGTGCAGCCGCTGATACAAGGTGCCCGTGTTGGCGAGCGTGGCGGCTAAGTCGGTTGTAGCCGAAGGACCCAGGCGCTCGAAGATGCCGATGGCGCGCTCGTACCAAGGAACGGCAGCTTCAAGGTCCTTCTTCAATTCCAGCACTTGGCCCAAGTTGCTTAGGGTGATGGCGTACTCCCGGGTGCCGGCGTCGCGCTGCGCGTAGAAAACCAATGCTTCGCGCAGCAGCGCTTCGGACTTGTCGAACTCCGAGAAACGGCACAGCACTATGGCGAGATTACCGAGTATGAGTGGGAGGCCGAAAGCGTCCGGATGGTATTGCTGGAGGCTGCGCAGCGCTGATTCCATTAGATTACGCGCCTCCCAAGCCCGGCCTTCGATGCGATAGATCTCGGCCAGGTTGTTGAGCGAATAAGCAACCTGGATGCTGTCGGGCGAAAGGTTCTTTTGCCGCCATTGGAGCACGCACCGAAACATACGCTCGGCGTCGTCATAACGGTCCTCCCGCTGATAGAGCGCCGCGAGATTGTTGCCGATCTTGGCACGAGCGATGTCATCGTCGTAGCGGGCGTCTAGCGCCGCCAGGTATAAACGCTCGGCGTCCGAATAGCGGCCTTGACTGGCTAGTTCGACGGCTTCGTTATTCTGGTCGGAAGCAATGGAGAATTGATTTTGCGGGGCCGGCTGCGCCGCCACGGTTCCGGCGAGAAGCGTCGCCAGAAGGAGCAATCGGCGGCTCGTTTTAGCTCTCATGGCGCTTCTTATCGGCACGTAATCGCAACCTGAGAGGTCGTTGACTTTCTCACCGATCTCGAATAATCTCAGGCGCATGCCCAACCGGGCACTCAAGTTCGTGAAGTCAAGATTTATTTCAGGAGAAGAGCATGAAAAACAAACTGATAGGCCTACTGCTGGTGTTGCCGCTGGTGGGCGCCGAGCCGGCTGGATACAAATATTGGAGCGCGGCCGAATTGAAGGCTATGTCCAAGCCGCTTTCGAACAAGGCGGATGCCAAGACGTCGTCCGAGAACTTAGGCAACTTCGGCGCCGATCACGTGCTGATGGTGCATCGGGAAGGCTCGGGCCTGGCCGAATTGCACGATACAGAGGCGGACGTCATCGTCGTAACGTCGGGAACCGGGACGCTGATTGTGGGCGGAACCATGCCAGGCTCGAAGAACACCGCTCCCGGTGAAGAGCGCGCCCCGGCGGTCGAGGGCGGAGCACGGCAGAAGATTGGCCCGGGCGATATTATCCACATTCCTGCGAACACGCCGCATCAGGTGATGCTGGAACCGGGAAAGCAGATCACGTACTTCACGCTCAAAGTGAAAGAGTAACTCGCGCTGAAGCGTTATACGCGCTTGGGCAACTGGAGCAGGTATTTGCAGATGGCGTCCAGATCCATCGGCATAAACTTGTACGGCGGCATGATGCTATCTTTCGACACGCCGGCGGGATCGGCAAAATGCTTTTCCAGCCAGGCACGATCGTGACGCAGGCCGACGCCATCCAGCGCGGGGCCAAGCGTAGCGCCGACGCCGTCGATCTGATGGCAAGCATCGCAATGGTTCATTTGATAGATCCTGGCGCCTTGGGTGGCGAAAGCGGGCGCGGCTAGCAGCGCCGCTTCGTTCCGCGGAGTCAGCGTAAGAACGAAGAGCGTGAGCGCATTGAGATCCGCAGCCGGCAAGTCGATGGGCGGCATAGCGCTACCCGGTACCACTTGCGATGGATTCTTGAAGTGCGGAACCATCCATGCGGCGTTGCGATGATCCTTGGGCATCTTTGTCAGATCGGGGCCGATTCCTTTTTGGCCGGCGCCCGGATGGCAGCCCGTGCAACCTTCCGACTTGAACAACGCCAGGCCGGACAATTCCTGAGGAGTTAAGCGCTGCCAAGCGGCGAGAGCAGGTGCGGCAGGTGCGGCAGGTGCGGCGGGTGCAGCCCCGGGAGCTGGGGATTCTGGACTAACTGCAGGCGTCGAAGCAATCGCAGTTGCGGGCGTGGCTTCAGGCGTTTCCGTGGCTGGGGTTTCCGTGTAGTCGGCCGACTCCTGATTCTTGGGCGTGGTCATGACCGCGGCGGTGGTCAGGCCCGTCCAGGCGATGGCCGCAAGAAGCGCAAAAGTGATGGCGAACGTTCTTTTGCCCAGCCGGATCATGGGCCCGCGGTCGATGAATGGAACCAGCAACAGCGTGAGGACGGCCACTCCGGGCAGCACCATGCTTCCGACGATTTCCATCGGACCTTTGAAAAACTTGAGCATCTGAAACAGGAATAGGAAATACCATTCCGGACGCGGAATGTAGGCTGTATCGGTGGGGTCGGCCAGACGCTCCAGAGGCACCTTGGCAACGATGGCCATGATGAACAGAATGATGAATGCGACGGCGACTCCGACGGTATCTTTGAAAACCTGTTCCGGAAAGAACTTGCGTTTGGGAGCGGTATCGCCCACCGCGGCCGCGACGCCATGCTTGCGGACCAGATAAAGGTGAACGCCGATGAGGATGATGGTCAGAGGCGGCAACAGCACGGTATGGAGCGAATAGAACCGCGAGAAAGTGACGTTGCCCACGCTATCGCCCTGAGCGCCGAGTAATCGCAGAATATAGGGGCCAAGCAGAGGCGCTTGCGAGGCAATGTGGGTGGTGACCACGGTGCCAAAGTATGCGCGGTTGTCCCACGGCAGCAGGTAGCCGGTGAGCCCGAAGGCCAGCGTGATGAGCAATAATGTGACGCCCACCATCCAGGTAGCCTCGCGCGGTTTCTTATAGGCGCCATAGATGAAGACCTGGATCATGTGCAGCACGACGATAATGAGCATCATGCTGGCGCCCCAGTGATGCAGGCCGCGGATGAGCGGGCCGGCGGTCAGCTCCGTCATGATGTACTTCACGCTGTTGTACGCTTCGCCGGGCGTGGGTGCATAATTGAACGCCAGCAGCGCGCCGGTGAAGACCTGGATCACGAAGAAAAAGACGGCCATGCTGCCGATGATCTGGTGCCAGCCGGCGGATGCCGGAATGTCTTCGTACAGAAAGTTCTTGACCGCGGTTTCAATGCCGGTACGATGCTCAAGCCAGTCGATAACAGTGCGCATGGCTTAGGCTTGCGGCTCCACCGGGCCAATATCCAGCTTGCCGCTCTCGATCTTCGTCATGTAACGATCCAGCGGACGCGGCGCCGGGCCGCCCAGTACCTGTCCATCTATGGAAAAGACCGAGGTGTGACAAGGACACACGAAGGTGTGGCTGGGATCGTCCCAATGGTAGGCGCAGCCAAGGTGCGTGCAAATGGGCGAGAAAGCGACCACATCGTTATTGGGCTTCTTTACCACCCAAGCGGTGGCTTTCTCGATGGTGACCTTCCAGCCATCCACACGCTTGCGGTTGAAAGAGATCTCGGTTGGAGTTCCCGGGGGGATATTAGAAATGTCGGCGGTCTCCACCCATTCGGCTTCCTTGCGGATTTTAGGAGGAAACAAGAGGTAGACGGCCGCCGGCGCGGCCAGGGCAAGTCCGATTAATCCCATCACGCCGTTGATAAAGCCGGTATAGAAAGCGCGCCGGGTGGGGGAAACGTCGACGGCCGCATTTTGTGATTCGTTTGGCTGGTCCATTATTCCGTCTTCACTGTACGCTGGTGCATCCCGAGCGATCAAGAGTAAGTAGAAAGGGTAGCAAACATTTTACAGACCCCGGGAATTTTACAAGACCCCGGGTCCTTGATTTTACAAGGCCATAGGTCGTCATGGCATTTTACAAGACGTGAGTAGAGTTACAGATGTTACGGGAGGGGAACGCTAGCGCCGCCTTGCCGGCACGCGCGGTTCAGAGAGCGCCGTCGCCGCGATCGTCGTTGCGGATGC
The DNA here is from genome assembly GCA_003132905.1 of Bryobacterales bacterium. The sequence continues at coordinate 34,945 of PKZC01000198.1, forward strand.
GAATGGCCTCGGCTACATCGTAGACGAAGACCTTGCCATCGCCGATTTTCCCGGTGCGGGCGCTGCGGACCACGGTCTGGATCACCTCAGAGGAGCGCTCGTCGGCCACCACCATCTCGATTTTCACCTTGGGCAGCAAATCCACCTGGTATTCCATGCCGCNNCTTCAATTTTTTTCATGGCTGGCTCTGGTTTTGACTTGGCGTCCTCATGTTTCGAGATTATAACCCTCTTCACCGTGCATGCTGACGTCCAGACCTTCCAGTTCCTGATCCGGCGAGACGCGCACTCCCACCACGATGTCGCAAATCTTGAGAATCACCAGCGTCCCTACGATCGCAAGCCCCCAGGATATCGCCACTCCCATCGCTTGGTTGAGCACCTGGCCGGGCTGCCCGTCGATCAGGCCGAGAGGGAGCGTTTTGCCGGCGCTGTCTTTGAGCCCGTCGTTGACCAACATGGTGGCAAAGACGCCCGTAAGGATGGCGCCCACCGTGCCTCCCATGCCGTGCACGCCAAACGCATCCAGCGTGTCATCATATCCGAACTTGCTCTTAATGGTAGTGACCATGAAGTAGCAGACCATCCCGGCTATGAAACCGATCAGCATGGCCGGAAACGGCTTCACGAAGCCTGAGGCTGGCATAATGGCCACCAATCCCGCCACCGCTCCCGAGATGCCGCCCAGCATACTGGGCT
>PKZC01000253.1:0-9084 GCA_003132905.1 Bryobacterales bacterium
CCATTTCCATGTCGCGCACCCGCTCATTCGCGATGCCTTGCCGGACATCCTGCACAGAAGCTACCATGTTCCCCGGCATAAAACCTCCTTCGAGGATGTCTTGCTTATCCTCGTCGGCGCAAAGGAGGTGTATAACCTGCGGGGAGGTGCAATGGCCACCCGTGAATACTGGCTTACCCGAAAGAGCAGATCTTTAGGCAAACGCATCAAGGACAGCGCTGGNNCTGAGCTGGCATTCGTGTTCTTCAGCGGATTTTCGCTTGGCTATTATTGGGGCTACAACGATGATCCAAATTGCGACACCGACACCTTCGACCGGCTCTTTAAGGAACCGAGCTTCTGGCAGAAAGTGGGCGCTGAGATTAAGAATTACTACGATTTTGAGTTTACGATAGAAAATCAAGGCACGATCACGGACGTGATGTCTCCTTACCACGACGCGCTTAATCTGCGTGATGTTTATCTGCCTCTGCGCGCGGCCCGACTGCTTGATTGCACTCCCGTCAAGGTTCGATTCGCCGATTCTCTTTTTAAGCGGCTCAAGGCGAACAGCGAGAATGCCTACGCCTACGCGAATGCGCCTATCTGGGTGCAGTNNAGTTCTGGGATCTCCTGAAAACGTTTTGGAGCGACGAGCCGTTCCTTCGCCGGTATGTCGAAATGAAATACTTTGGCGCCGACTGGTGGCAACAGGATACCGACGGCCGATGGCAGCCGAAACCATCCGAGGTCTTCACGAATTCCGATCTTTAGCGTTGGGAGCGAAACTTCAAGTGACCTTGCGATGCGGCGACACTGCATCCTGCATTACTCAAGCCCGCCACTCCCCAGCCTAGACGCGCCACACAACCGTAGAACCGGCATCTCGAACAAGTACTGCGTCAAAAAATCGCCCTCTCTTTTCCTACCGCCCTGCTCTTCGCCCACCCGGTTTTGAAGTCTTTTGCGCGCTGGTCCGGTGTTAATAAGGTTAGAGTCTGTGTTAAGTAGTGTTACGGCGTGGACGAATCCCCGTAACCCCCGGCCCGGCTTTACGGATTTGTGTCGCTCGGCACCTGATACTACGAACTCTGGCACCTGATACTACGAATACAGGTACCTGAAACCCCGAAATACTGCACCTAAAACTACGAATCTTCGTAGGTACCTGAAACCATGAATCTCTTGACTTGGCACCTGAAACCACGAATATGGGCGGATGGCACCTAAAACTACGAATCCTGATGGTCATCTCCTGCCTGCTAAGCACAGCACCGGCGATCTGTTCATCTGCGACGTAGCAGATGCCGCGCTCAAGGATCTCATTCCGCAAATGGAGCATCCGTTCTTCTCCCTATCCAAAAAGCTAGATACTACGATTCGCAAATATGAACATAACGGTAACTGGCTGGAGATCGTACCGAGCGTCAAGGGCCTCGCGACCATCTACGACAAGGACATCCTGATCTATTGCATCTCACAGATCATGGAAAAACTGAAGCGCAAAGAGGCTGTCGGGCCCCGTGTTCGGATTAAGAGCTATGACCTGCTCGTCTTCACCAATCGCGGTACGTCGGGCCCGGTGTATGACGGGCTGGTCAAAGCCATTGATCGCCTTGCAGGAACCCGAATAACCACAAACATTCGCACAGGGGATGAGGAGCAGCGGGAAAGCTTTGGGCTTATCGATGCCGCCGCCATTCGACGGAAACATGGCCTCGATGGCCGCTTGCTGTGGGTCGAAATTAAGCTGTCGGACTGGGTCTTTAACGTGATTCGCGGCCAGGAGGTTTTGACGCTGCATCGCGATTACTTCCGCCTCGGCAAGCCCCTCGAACGCCGGGTTTATGAACTTGCGCGCAAACATTGCGGGCGCCAGACAACGTGGCAGATCTCGATTGAAACCCTCCTCAAAAAGTCGGGTTCACAAAGTTCGATCAAGCGGTTTCGACAGCACGTGAAAGAGATTGCCCTGCATGATCACCTGCCTGACTATCGGCTTACTTTCGATGAAGGTGCCGATATGGTCATCTTCTTCAATCGGGACAACAAGTGGGTCGAGCGCCCCCTGCCCTCGGATAGCGAAACGCTGCCCCCCTTGCCGACCGAGGCCTATGAGGACGGACGCGAGGCTGCCCCCGGCTATGACATTCACGGTCTCGAAAAAGAATGGCGCGAATGGTGGGCCAGTTCGGGCAAACCGAAGCTCGACAATCCAGCCGCGGCCTTCATAGGTTTCTGCAGGAGCCGTCACAAGCGCGCGCCGATCCAGCGCGATGCCGATCGGGCCTGGGATGAGACCCCTACCCGCTCGTGAAATCCGAAGCCGCGTTAAATGCCCGTTGACAGGTTCGCGGGATTTGCGGATGGGGTCGGTCGCGTTGAAAGGCAGAGCTCGCTTCCCTGCGAATCCTCGGTACGCTGGCGTCGATTTTAACCCCACGGTCTCGGTGCCAATCTAGCACGCAGAGCATTTGTTGGTGGATATCCGTTAGCTATCGGATATCCAATTAGTAACTCTCAGATACTATGTGCGTATCCGTAATTGATCTGCGCTATCTGGTATCTATGCGATAGCCAGAGAGTAGCCTCTTGATATCGGATAGACTTCTGATACCATCGCTTCCTGATAGTGATTTGCGTGAGGGACAGGCATGCCAACCATAGCATTCGTATCGCCGAAGGGAGGTGCCGGAAAAACCACTTCGGCTTTTCTGCTGTCCACAGCCTTGGCGAAGCTTTACGATGTGACCGTCATCGACGCCGATCCCAATCATCCGATTAAGAAGTGGGCAAGTGGCGGCAACGCGCCGCCGCGATTGACGATCGTCTCCGATGTCGATGAGGACACGATCATCGAACGGATTGAAGACGCCGCGACTAAAACGCCGTTCGTCGTCGTCGATCTCGAAGGCACCGCGTCAAAGATTGTTGTCTATGCGATTACGCAGGCGGATCTGGTGATCATCCCGACGCAGGGCTCGCAGCTGGATGCGGACGAAGCGAGCAGGGCGATCCGCGTGGTGCTTCAAAGCGAAAAAATGACCGGCAAAGCAAAACCCTATGCCGTGCTGTTGACGCGGACGAACTCGTCGATCCGCACGCGTACCCAGGCGCACATTCAAAACGGGCTGATCGGCGCCGGTATTCCTGTCCTCGAAACCGAGCTCAATGAGCGCGACGCATTCCGGGCGATATTTTCCTTCCAGCAGACGCTCGACGGCTTAAGCGCGGCGGACGTTCCCAATCTCGACAAGGCGAAACTCAACGTCTGGGAGTTTGTGCGCGAGGTTGTGGAGTGTTTGAAGGCGGAGGAGGGGGGCGGCAGGGAAGAAGAAGATGAAAAAACGTCAGAAGACATAGCGGGTGCTGCATGAACACGCGCGTCAACCCCTTCGCAACCCTGGCAGATCCGCCGGTCTTCACGACCAAGCAAAAAGAAGACAAGCCGGTCGAAAAGGAAGTCATCGCGCGCATTGCCGAGGAAAATAATTTCCCAAGCCGGCAGGCGACGAAGACTTCAAAGGAGCCGCCCCGGAAGCGTCGCGTTCATCGGACCGGCCGGAACCGGCAATTCAATATCAAGGCGACAAATGAAACCGTCGAGCGGTTCTATAAGATGGCGGACGAAAAGCATGTGCCATTGGGCGAACTCCTCGAACAGGCGCTTGATGCTCTGGATGGGGCAGGGGGATCGTGATAAGGGTTTACTCAGTGGCAACTAATTCGGCCGGAACGCACTTCGCCAAGCGGTATCAGGCCTACGGTTCGTCTCATACGACGCGATGTAATGCCAATCAATAAATCGGTTCCCACGCCCCCATCTGTTTCTTGCCGCTCCACTTAAAGTTAGCGAAATGGTCCTCGCCCTTCTTTCTCGCACGCGGCTCGTGCCATTTCGTATAGCCGAAGACAAATCTCAGTGTGCCGGCACCCTCAAAATCTCCGTCCTGATTTCTCAGCGAATACGAGACGACCGCGCCGCCATTATATGACGGGTGCGGCGCTGGCAGGAACAAATTGATGAGAAAATACTGGTTTGCACGGGTACCCCCTCCAGCGACATCGTCGCTGACCGTCAGGAACCCGTAAGTCGTCCCAAGTTTCCTGAGCAATGCCGCCCCGAGAAGAATGCTGCTGTTGCTGTTAGGGTTGCTGATAATCCCCTGCAATGCGCTGAACTGCTCTTCCAAGTCCTTCAGGTCTGACGTTAAGGGATCGTATGCCACTGATTGGGGGCCTCCCTGATCTTTCTTCGCCGCTGAGCCATTGTCATCAGGCGCGTGGGCTTCGTTGAGCTTGTCAACAGTCTTCTGTCGGGCTTCCATAATGCTCCCTATTAACGTGTTGATGTCGCTGTCATAGGCTGTCGCAAGCTCACCGGGATAGGCAGTCACGAGAAGATTCTGACTCTTTCCGTTCGTTGCGATAGCCGCTTCAAGATCGGAATAGAGAGCTTGGTCGTTGGCGCTGAACGTTGCACTCGTCTGCGTTGTTTGGCCCTTGAGCGCACTTAAGATGCCGGCGCCGGCACTTATGAAAGGTGATATGAGGGGCGCCAATAAACCACCTTTCTTCGGCAAGAGGAACTTCTCATATTGCTGCTTGAGGAGTGTCGCCGCCGCCTTAAAGCCTAGGAAACTGGTGATCGCGTTCACGTTCGCCGGAATGGCGAGCAGTATCTGGCACGCGGGACGCGGTGCGGGCTTTGGAGCGACCGTCGTCGCTGCCTCGTTCGCATGCGACGCGGCTGGGCACAAATTCGCAGGAATTCCGTTGGCGATTTCAAGCGCCAGTTCGTTCACCGCCTCATACGCAATAGCCTCGCTTTCAAAAGCCAGACTTGCCCCGCCGCCACCTCCGGCCGGAGTCGAGGCAGCACCGCCTGTGCCGCCTCCCGGTGGCCCGGTTGCAGATGTGGTGGTCGAGCTAGCCAGCCCAGGAACCTGGGCCGCGGCGGGAGTGCAAAGAAAGGCTGATCCGAATAGACAAATGCCTATGGCTTTGGCGAGAAGAGCGCTGAATCGCAAAGAATAACCTCCGAATTCTGACAGTGTCACGACCAACACGATCGAGCCTGATCATGCGATGCAACGACGGACTCCTCGAGTGCCGTGACATGACTTAACATTTCATCCTTCGCCTTGGTGTGCTATCTCGATCTGCTGCACCTTGTTGGAAGGCCACATGTTCTCCAGCATCGCACATCATTTGCCAGAGCTCTCCTGGTTCAAGAATGTATGCGCCTCGCGACGCATAGCGGCAGCAAGAGTGCCTTCGCCCCGCTGTCTTCGGGTCACGGACAAAGAGACGGGCAGGCACGCCCAACGCGTGAAACTGCGAGTAGTTGGAAAAGGAAGCGGATGGCACAGAAAGGCGCGAGGCCTTTGGCGCGCATCGCGATCAGCCTTACGTCGGGATTGGTCGCGGCGTTCCGCCCGTGCGCGAGACCGGACGCGCAGGTTCGGCGATAACCCGAGCCGCATAGGCCGGATGGAATCCGCCGGACTCGCGAGGATCGTCCACGCTTTGCGCCTCGTGCTTATCCAGATCGAGACAGGCGTTCAGATGCGCCTGCTTCGCAAGGAGGACTTTGAGGCGGGCCTCGTTCTCGAAGGGGCGGCCCAATTGGGCGCGGTAATCGGCGAGGGCTTTCTCCTGCCGTTCGAGTTCACGCCGCTCGTCCTCGGCGCGGCGATCAAGGCTGCGCAGGACATGCTCGATGCTCTGAATCGTGCCCAGCGGATTGTCCGGGTTGAGATTGGCTTTGTAGATCTCTTCGCCGCGGATAAACAAATCTGGTTCGCGATCTCTCTGGGCACCCCGGCTCAGTATCTCGAAGGTTTTGAAGTGGGCCCGCACCTGCGGCGTGTTGTCGTCGCGCCATGACATGATGACCGAGTTGAGGGCATTTCCGGCTTCCTCGCGGGCTCCCTTGCCGGAGAATTCGCGGTTGCCGACCTTCATGGTGAAGTCGTCCTCCGCGTGGGCATCGCGGGTGAGGATATCGGCCGAGACCGCAGCTTGGTATTTTCGGGCGTGCTCGATTTGCTCGGGCAGGCTCTTCACCTGCCATCTGATGTTGTGCTGCTGGTTGATATGGGAGGACCGCAACTGGTCGAGCTTGCGGATTTCGGTATCGACCTTGACCTTTTCCATGACGGCAGGGTTTCCCGAGGCGATGGCCTTGATCTCAGCATAGGTGAGGGCGCCTCCTTCGAGGTCTTCCGCCTGGCGCACGGTGACGCTGCCGTTCATGACCTCATTGATGAAGCGGGCCTTGGTTTCGAGCACCTGCCACATGTAGGCATCGAACGAGCCTTCGGTGACGTAGCGGTGGATCTCGATTTCAGGATTATCGTTGCCTTGCCGCAGGATTCTTCCCTCGCGCTGCTCGATGTCGCGCGGTCTCCAGGGGGCGTCGAGGTGATGGAGGGCGATGAGCCGCTTTTGAACGTTCGTGCCGGCGCCCATTTTCTCGGTGGAGCCTAAGAGTATTCGGACGCGCCCGGCGTTCACCGCGTCAAACAGCGCCTTTTTCTGGCTGTCGGTCTCGGCGTCATGGATATAGGCGATCTCCTTGGCCGGAACGCCTTTCTCTATCAGCTTTTCGCGGACTTCATCATAGACGTTGAAGCGGTCGGGGTTGGGTGTCGAGAGGTCGCAGAAGACAAGCTGCGTTAACCGCTTCTCCTTCCCTGCCGCCCAGGCGAGGTGAATCTTTTCAATCGCGCGGCTGACTTTCGTATCGCCCGTCCGGGCGAAGGGATCGACCAGGCGCATATCGAGCGCGGCCTTTCTGCCGTCGCCGGTGATCTTGAGCATGTTGTCCACCGACGGATCAATCCTTGATGTGCGCAGCTTCTGTGCGCGGTTCACCAGCGTCTCGACATATTCCTTCAATTCCGGCGATCCCGGAGCCGGGGTGATATGCGGCTTCCCGCCCTGGGTCGAAGAACGCGGCAGGTGCAGCATGTCCGCCGTTTGCACGTCCGCGAAAGACCGGAACATCGAGAGCAATTCCGGCAGATTGACGAATTTCGCGAACCGTGTGTGCATCCGGTAGCCGGAGCCATCCGGCGCGAGTTCGAGCGCGGTTACGGGTTCGCCGAAATTGGCGGCCCAGGCGTCGAAATGCTCAACGCCCGCGGCCTTCAGCGTCTCGGGCGCAAGATAGCGCTGAAGCGTGTACATCTCGGCCATGGTGTTTGAGATGGGTGTCCCGGTGGCGAAGAGGATGCCGCCCTTGCGCTCGGCCAGATAGCGTGTCTTCATGTACATGTCGAGGGCGCGGTTGCTCTCGGTGCTGGGGAGGCCGGCGATGCGCGTCATCTTCGACGTGAAACCGAGATTTTTGTAAAGGTCGGATTCATCGACAAAGATACGGTCGATGCCCATTTGCTCGAAGGTGATGGCGTCGTCCTTGTTTTCGCGATCGGCGCGCTCTTTCAGTTTCGTCGTCAGGCGCTTCTTTGCCTTTTCCAGTTCCTTGACGATCCGGCGGTTGTCGCCTGTCTCCGCGCGGGCTTCGAGAAGCGCCTCTTCGAGCTGGGCGATTTGATGTCCGACGAAACGCTCGAAGGTTTCATCCGAAACGGGAAGCTTTTCAAACGAACTGTGCGACACGATCACCGCGTCATAGGCGCCTGTGGCGACGCGCGACATGGCTCTCTGCCGGTTGCCCGCCGCGAGAACTTCCTTGCCGGCAACGAAGATATGGGCTTGAGGGTAAAGCGCAAGAAAGGCCGCGCCCCATTGTTCGACGAGATGATTGGGAACGACTATCATCGGCTTGGTCGCAAGCCCGAGGCGTTTCATTTCCATGGCGGCCGTGGCCATCACGGCGGTCTTTCCCGCGCCCACGCAGTGCGCCAGCAGGGTGTTGTCGCTCTGGAGAGCCCGCCATACGGCGTCTTTCTGATGCTTGTCGAGGTCGTTCCGCCGAAGAATGGACGTGTTCATACCCGGAAACGTCAGGTGCGATCCGTCGTAACTGCGCAGGCGGATATTGTTGAAGGTGTCATTGTAGAGTCGGGCAAGACGCCTCGCGCGTTCTTCGTCCTGCCATATCCATTCGCTGAACAGGTCCTTGATCTTCTGCTGCGCCTCCCGCGCGGCAATGGTTTCCTGCTGGTTGACGACGCGGGTATCCTTGTCGATCTGGTCATAGATCGAGGGCGTGCGTCCGTTGAGCGCATCGTCGATCAGGTCGGAGGCAAGAACTCGCGCTGTTCCCCAAGCCGTGGTATTGCTGACGCTCGCTTTCGCAGTGCTTTCGATGGTCAGCGCCCAGCTGGCTATGGCGCCGGAATGGCTGACGGTGATGGCGCGCTCTGGCGTGTCCAACAGCTCCGCGACGAATGTCTTCACATCACTTGCCGGAATCCAGGAGGAGCCGAGGCGCGCGCTGATGTCGCCGGGCAGGAGATCGGCGGGCCGAACCTCCTTCAGGGCCTCGACGTTGCGGCGGTAGGACGGATCGAGCGCGGTCGCGGCTTCGGCCGTCTTCAGCTTTGCGCGCACGTCGCCGCTCAAATAGCGGTCGGCGGTCTCCCACTCGCCCTCGGGGTTGCGGTAGACCTGGCTGTCCAGCTCGCGCTGCAATTGCCGGGAGCTATACCCCGTGATCCTTTCCATGAGCGGCCAGTGAATCCTACCGGTCTCGTTGAGCGAGATGGCAAGCGCCTCGGCGGCGGTCTCGACATGCTCCGCCGTTCTGTGGCTCTGCAGCGTGCGCCGCTCGAAGATGGCGGCTTTCTGCGCGCGCCTCGTCTCGCCGTCGTAGATTTCGAGCGAGAGGAGGAGGGGCTGGTCGGGGTCCGATGCAAAAGCCCGGAGATTATCGCGGGAAGAGAGGGCGCCATATCTCGCGACAAAGGAATCGTAGATGTCGTTAAGGAGCTTCCGTGCTTCGATGATTCGATCTTCCGGCGCATCTTCAAGCTGGGTTCTGAATACCAGCCGCACGGCATCGCGCACGGCCATCATCCCTTTAATGCGCGCGGCGGCGGATACCGTCAGATTCGCGGCTTCGAAGCAGCTGCCGTTGCGGATGACGATTGCGCCGTCCCGCTCGGCATAGGCGCCGTCCTTGATGCCGGTGAA
>PKZC01000253.1:9119-30622 GCA_003132905.1 Bryobacterales bacterium
AGCATCATCTCGGGATGGCGGGCGTAATACTCATTGACCGCAATCGGCCCGTCGGGGCTGTCGATGGTCTCAAGCGTTCGCCAGGCATGGCCCCCAGGTTGATCTCCGGGTGCGTGCTTGCGAAGGAACAGAATATCGGTTGTAACTTCCGTACCGGCGTTGCTCCTAAACGCGGTGTTGGGCAGGCGTATCGCGCCGAGCAGATCGGCATGCTCGGCCAGATGCCGGCGGATGGTTCCGTTTTCCTTGTCCATCGTGTACCGGCTCGTGATGAGCGCCATTACGCCGCCGGGCCGTAGTTTCTCAAGCGACTTGGCGAAGAAGTAATCGTGAATCGCGCGCGTGAGTTGCGGCTTCATCGTGGGGTCATAGACGCCGAAATCTCCAAACGGCACGTTGCCGACGACGGCATCGAAGTAATTATCGGGAAGAGGTGTCTCCTCGAAGCCCTTGGCGAATATCGTGGCATCGGGATAGAGCGCCTTGGCGATCCGTGCGGTGACGGAATCCAGTTCCACGCCCGTCCTGTGGCCGCCTTGCATGGATTCGGGCATGAGACCAAAGAAGTGCCCCACACCCATAGCCGGTTCCAGTATTCGTACGCTCTTTCCGAGACCCAAACGATGCAATCCGCTCCAGATGGCCTCAATGACCTCTGGCGACGTGAAATGCGCATTCGGCGTCGAGGCGCGCGCCGATTGGTATTCTTCATCGGTGAGCAGTTCCTTCACCGTCTCCGCCGTGTTTCGCCATTCCTGTTGCGGGTGCTGCCGGAAAACGTTAGCCATAGCGCCCCAGCCCACATAGCGGGCGAGCAGGGGCTTTTCATCCGGGGCGGCCTCGCGGCTTTCAGCTTCAATGGTCTTCAGAAGACGGATGGCGGCAATATTGTCGCGTGCCTTCTCATGCAGCCCGCCCTGACCGATCCTATGCGCGGCGGTTATGCGGAAGTCGCGGGAGGGTGTTGCCTCCGGCTCGATGTCGACGACCTGTCCGGCGGAAGGATCTCGTCTACCTACGGTTCCGATGCCTGCTGATTTTTCATCCTGCTGCCCGATAAGGGTGTCTGCCGAAGATCCCTGAACCGTATCCCCAGGACTGCCGAAGCTTTCGGGAATAGGTCGCGGCGTTAAAGTGGCAGGCGTGTCTTCGGGCGGCAACGGCTCCCATGCCCCGAAATCAAGCTGCTGAGGCCGCCGTCTGGCTTGAGACAATCCGGAAGTACCCGCCGGAGCATTCGCAACTGTCGCGGGCGTTTCGATCGGCGCTTCCGAGAAGAGATCAAGCTGATTGGTGTAGTCCGGGATGACCCTTCTGGTAATCCACCTCTTCGCGGTCCGGAAGGTAGAGGCCATGAATGTCACCCGTCTTCGTTGCGCGTCACCGGGCAATGTAAACAACTTCGTTGCGTTTTCAAGTGAAGCGGCCCGTTCTTCAAAGATGGCCCGCGCGCTGTTCTGCGGCTTGGCGCTTCCGGCTGGCAGGTGTGCCCCGCNNGGGGGGCTCACTTGGGCTTGGGCCTCGTTGAGAATCCGGATCAGCCGGTCAAGGGACAGGTCGAACACAGCTCGGAAAGGTTCCCATTTGTGTTTGGTCATGCGACCCTCCGTTCACTGGAGACGCGGGATGAAGCGGTTTCGTAATGGGTGGGGTCGAGTTCGATGCCGATATAGGCGCGACCGATTTGCTGCGCGGCAACGCAGGTAGAGCCTGAGCCCGCGAACGGATCGAGGATCAAATCGCCAGGCTTGCTGAACGTTTCAATGATCGGCTTCAGGATGGCGATCGATTTCTGGGTCGGGTGCAACGTGTTGCCGGTGCAGGTCCAATCCATCACGTCGGGCAGCGGCGCTGCGGGTAGGGCAGGGGTGCCTTTGATCAGAAGGTAGGCCGCCTCATGCCGGTATTCGAGATAGCGCGCTTGCGAGGCGTAACGCTTGCGGAAGACGATATGTCCGGCAATGCGAAATCCAGCCTGCTTCCACGCCTGGAAAAACAAATCGACTTTGTTCCAGCCGTAAAAGCTGACCGCGCACGCGTCGGGTTTCAGGACGCGATACATCTCGGCGAAGGATGGCGCAAGCCACGCGGCATTGTCATCGTTCCGGACGGTTCGATTGTCCCGGCTTCTGTAACGGCTAATGTAGGGCGGGTCGGTCAGGATGAGATCCACGCTCTTATTCGGAAAGGATTTCATGACCTCGATGCAGTCACCGTGAATGATAGTGTCTTGGGGGATGCTCATATCGCACCTCCCTTGGCTTTGGCGATAGCAGTGCGGGCGGCGTTCAGTGCGCTGACGGATGGCGTTCCGTCATCAAGCCGGGCCAGGTCCGAGAGAACGTCTTCGCAGAGCTCTAGGGCGGCGAACATGTCCTGCGCAGCATCGCAGAGGGCGCGTTCCGTGTCGCCACCGTACCTGAGAAAGCAATCATCGAGAGAAATATCCTCGGCGACGACCTTGCCTTCGGCGTCTTGAATGTCGACGATGCGTTTGCACGCGCTGTTTTCCCAGACGGCATGGTTCGTGACTTCGGAAAGGGGATATGCTTTCGCGGTTTCCAGAGCGGCGGTGTCATCCTCCGCCTGAATTTCCGCCGTTCCGTAATGAGTAACGTCTTCCGCGAAAAGGACCGTGTAGGTTTTCATGTTTGCCTCTTTTGTTTGAGTGACCCCCACGGCGGGGGCGAAAGAGGGCACGGCATGCCGCCGCAACCGAGCGAAGCTGTCATAGGATTTTGGGGTGACTGTCCCGCCCCAGGGCAAAGCCCGCCGGCGGGGGAGGGGAGCCAAAATCCGTCATTGACAGCAAGCGGCGGCGGCTACAGTGCCTTCGCCCCGCTGTGTGTGGGCGGCAGGTAGATGCCGCAGGAAACGATGGGTTTTCGGCCTTGAAGCACTAGGCTCAAATGAGTATAGTTGTGGTCGTTCAAAGAACAGCGCAGGGGGCTCAGGTCCCACGGGATGGCAAGCCTGCGACAGACGACCGGACCGTAGGAGAATAAGAGAAAGGCGACGCCGATGACCATCATTGTTGATATAAGGCCCGAGGTTCAGGCCGAACTCAGCCGCCAGGCTGCTGCTCATGGGGTTGATATTGGCGCCTATGCGGCAAGTTTGCTTGAAGAGGCGGCCCATGTGCCCTCCGGGTCGAAGACGATCAGCCAAAGCGAGCTGGACAACACGCTTCAGGAGCTTGCGCAGTTCTCCCACAAGATTCCCTTGCTCCCGGATGAAGCCTTCTCCCGCGAGAGCCTGTATCGGGATCACGACTGATGTCGGAGGGTGATGCCTGTCATTGCTTGACAGCAATATCCTGTTGCGGACCAGCAAAAGCGGTGACCCCCCAGTATGCCGCGCGGAAGAGGCACCTGCTGCCGATCATGCGCCGTCTGTCATGGCTTTTTGGGAACGTGACCGATAGGGAAGGGGGAGCCGAAAAGGCTATTGACAGCAAGCTGCGGCGGCGAAAGTGCATCCGTCCTACCGTTTTCCAGGGGCGCGATGGCGGAGTGGCACCAACTGCCGAAACCTGCTAGGCTCGGTTTTCCCTTGAGGGAAATGGTAGTCGTCAACCGGACCTCTTGGTCTCCGGCTCTCTTGATGATTGGCAGGGCGCTATACTTTCGTAGACTGCATGAAAACACTTTTCGATCATGATCTCGACCAAGAATATGTTGGCATGCCAGAGGCAGTTTCGCTGCTGGGAGTTTGTGCAGCCACCGTTAGAAATTGGGTCAAGCACCGATACCTGAATCCCGCGACAGTCGGGGGGAAACTGACTTTCGATCTTCGGCAACTGACCGACCTCAAATCAAAGATCACAAGCGGAAAAATCGACCGTCTTACGCGACGAGCAAATAAAAGAGAGTCAGCGCTCACGTTTCTTCCGACAGAATACGCTGACAGCCCAGGGGTAGTGTCCGCTGTTGAACGCATTGCTTATTCTTTCAGGCGGGAACAACTGGACCTCAAGTCAACCCTCTTGTCCGTCGCCCTGAGGCTTCTTGAACAGAATGGGTTGGTTGAGCGTATCGATGGAAGAGACCTCGGCTCGACAAAGATCAGAAGCGAGGCGCTTAGGGCGGAACTGGACTGGTGGTTCGAGCATTCCAGGGCGATCTCTTCTCCATGTTACGCCTCGCTTGTTGACCGCGAAATACCGATGGTCCGGGATTTCTTGGGAGTCTTGTATCAGGCCCTAGCGAAAGAGGGTGTAAAAGCAAGGGGCGGCTCGTACTACACGCCCAGGCGAGTGGTTGATGACATAGTCTCGGACTATGTGTGTGAGAATTCCGTTGTTCTTGATCCGTGTTGTGGAACAGGTCAGTTCCTTCTGGCCGCCGCTGAAAAGATCACCGCTCCCTCGAATCTCTGGGGTTTCGACATTGATGAAGTGGCGGTGCGCCTAGCGCGGCTGAACATCATCACACGTTTTCCCGACATTGAGTTTTCCCCGAACATTTACTGCAGGAACACACTTCTGGCATTTCCGTTCCAAGCGCGCATCGATGGTAAGGAGATTCCCCGTTTTGATGTTATCTTCACGAATCCTCCGTGGGGCGCCCACTTTTCCGCCATGGAGATTACGCAGCTTCAGGCATTGTTCCCATCGATAAAGTCAAACGAGGGATTCTCCCTGTTCGTGGCGAAGGGCCTTCAGTTACTCAGGGATGGCGGCTCTCTCTCGTATATCCTCCCGGAATCGTTCCTGAATATCAAAGTGCATGCGGATATTAGGGGCGTCGTCTCCAAGCAGACACGGATTCGTCGAGTTGTACACCTTGGGCGCATCTTCCAGAACGTGTTCACACCAGCTATCCGCTTGGATATATCTAAAGAAGCGCCTTCCCAGGGAAACTGCTTCGTCGCCACAAAGGACAACCATTCCTGTGAGGTGGAGCAATCGAGGCTTAGGGAGAACGCGGATCACGTGTTCGACCTTTTTACCGGAGAGGAAGATTTGGCGATCTTCGAAAAAGTATACGGCCGCGACCATCTGACTCTGGAGGGAAATGCAGATTGGGCCTTGGGTGTCGTTACGGGGAACAACGCAAAGTTTCTCACCGAACATCGGGACGACCACCATGAGCCAATTCTTACAGGTAAAGATCTACGGCGGTTCACTGCCGGTGTTCCAAAGAAGTTCATCCACTTTAAACCCGAGGTCTTTCAGCAAGTTGCTCCGGTACAGAAGTACAGAGCACCGGAAAAACTGTTGTATAAGTTCGTCTCTGATGAATTGATTTTTGCATATGACGACCGGCAAACACTGTCTCTTAATAGCGCGAACGTGCTCATTCCCGCTTTGCGGGGCTTTGGTGTAAAAGCAGTGCTTGGTTTTCTGAATTCTAGCCTGTATCAATTGATCTTCCAGAAGAAGGTGGGAGCGCTGAAAGTTCTTCGCGGAGACATCGAGAAGTTCCCGTTTCCAAAACTTACAGCGGCGGAGCATCAGCACATTGTTTCGTATGTGGATACGCTAATAAGCGCCGAGTCATCCGATGATCGCAAGAAGTGTGCGTTTACCGGTTTGGATGACTATATTATGACTCTGTTTCGTCTCACTGATGTTCAAAAGGCTTATGTGCATGCGAACGCGAGAGTGTCACCAAAACGGATGCCGTTCAAGTAGCCAGGGAATTGACGCTTCATGGAGACACTCAAAGAAAAGCTGGTGAAGCTCGTGGACGAGTTGGCCGCCGACAAGAGGGAAGCGCTTAAGACTCGGCTCGCCAACCTCATTTCCGTTTACCCGTTCAATGAGTACGAATACATAATTTCGTCCCTCATGGGGTTGGAGAAGCTGACGTTAGATGAGTATTACGAGATCAGAGATGAATACATTGCCAGGAACATGTATCTCTATATTTTTGAGATTGGTTCTCCCCGCGGTTTTGGGGAGCAGTGGGCACAGGGCCACTTGAAGGAACTAGTCCCCGATCTAGTAAAGCCCACAAAGAAGCTCGACTCTGATTATAGCGGAGCCTACGATCTCGTTCTTCCCTTTGAAGCCGGACCAATCCGGATCGAAGTAAAAGCATCGCGGGCGGTTAGGGGCGATGTTGCGGAACCGTTGTACGTAAAGGCCTTGGCATATGCCAGCAAGCATCCTTTTTGGATGAACTTTCAGCAGATTAAACCAGCGCACTGCGATGTGTTCGTCTGGGTGGCGGTATGGAGAGACGTTAGTAAGTATTGGGTGTTGTCTTCGAATGAGGTGCTGAATCACGAGTCCTATTCAAAGGGACAACACCGAGGGAACGTAGGTGAAGGTCAGCTTCACCTGAGGGATGACAACATTGCGGAATTCCAAAAGTATGAAGCAAAGCCAAACGGGTTGAAAGAAGCGATCATCGCTGCATACAAGCGTCAGAGGGGCGAGGCCGTCTGAGCAGGCGTCGATTTCGGGGTTGGTTTTAATCGCGAATTAGCTAGTGCCCGCTAGAGACGATGGCACGGGCTAACCTGATAGCGGCGCAGCAATGTCTTGTGGGACTCGGATCAACCGGCCAACGCGCCTAGACCTTGGTCAGTTTCCACCTGATGACTGCACTTCACTGCCGGACACGTGTGCCAATTCGACGTAGCGGCATAAAGCGTTGGCAAGTTGCATCTGGCGCGGACTGCGGCATTCTGGCTCCAACAGGCGTGGGCTTCCCACCACAATCACCATCGCTTGCGCCCGTGATGTTGCGACATTAAGACGATTAAGGCTGTAGAGGAACTCCATTCCACGCGGTGCGTCTTCTGGCGACGAAGTGGTGAGTGAATAAATCACCACCGGCGCTTGCTGTCCCTGGAATTTATCCACCGTTCCGACACGGGCGTTCGCCAACCGGGCAGCCAGGTCCGAAACCTGTGCATTGTAGGGCGCGACGATCAGAATATCTTCAAGCCGCAATGGACGGCCGTTGCTCTTGTCGTCTATCCAATTTACGCCGGGCTGAATCAGCGTGTCGATGATACTGGCGACGCGGTCCACTTCCTCCGGGGACGCGTTCTGGTTGCCGTCGTGATGGACCGGAACGAACCACAGGCCCGATTCACCCAACCACGGATGGCCTTGGATCTTTTGCCGTTCAAGTCCTCCGCGGGAGTGGAGTCGGCTCTCGTAAAACAACTCCGACGTGAAGCGGCAAATGGAGGGATGCAGGCGCCAAGTTTTCTCCAAGAATAGGCCCTTCTCCTGCAGGATGGTTTTGGCTCCGGCGAGCAGGTGTTCGAGGGCGGAAAGATCGGCTCCCTCAGGATGGCTGCCTTTGAGGGGCTGTTCCAGTTGCTGGGGATCACCCAGGAGCACGAGGCTCTTCGCGGCTTGCGACAGAGCCAGCACGTTTGCGAGCGACATCTGGCCGGCTTCATCGACGAACAGCACGTCTACCGCCTCGAAATAGTCTTCCCGCGACCACATCCAAGCTGTGCCCGCGACGACGTGGGCGCCGTCGTGCAACTCTGCCAGCGGCTCGGCATTGTCCGTTGCAAGGGTGATGGCGGGCGGGTCTTCTTCCGGCTTCTCGTTCACCTTCTGAATACATCGCAAATCGTTGATGTTGAATTCCGCCGCTGCTTTGACCACCTCATCGAGCAGGTTCCGTATGACCTTGTGGCTCATCGCCGTGATGCCGACTTTCTTTCCCTGCCGGACCAGTTCGCAAATCATGCGGGCACCTGTAAACGTTTTTCCCGCGCCGGGTGGCCCTTGGATCGCGAGCACGGAGTCGTCAAGCTGCACCACGATACGTTTCGCTGCGTCTACGGTCGATTCTCCTGAGCGTGCCGGTAGTCCCGTTCCGTCAAGAAGGCGAGGGGGCTGGCGCAACAGAAGGTCCCTCGCCCCCCGGTAAGGCCCAACGGAATCGACGCCGTTTGTATTCACCCAGGTACCCAGCCGGAAGAGTGCGTCCGCCAGTACGTCGTTATTAGGACCCCTCGCATCGACAAAGACCGATGTCGGGTGAACTTCGGCAGTCTTCTTCATCTTCTTGATATCGACAGTCCGCGCCGCGATCTCAATTGCGACGACTTCGCCGATCTTTTCACCTCGCTCGCAGACGACGTCTCCGGCTCGAACATCGGTTTCCTGTTTCTCGAAGCGATAGCGATCCGTCGGAATCCTTCGCAGCACTTCGATAGTTCCCACCCGTTCTAAACCTGAAATGGCGGAGCGCTCATCGAGGAGTTCGTCATCGGTCAGATCCTTCAGCCGGAAGTACTCCCACCAGTCTGCCTTGGACTCCCTGCGGTGCCAGTCGAGCAGATTCGCAAGCAGCCAGCGAGCGGCCTCTTCGGCATTGCGCGCTTCCGGGTCAGCGGGGATGTTTCTCAGCAGCGCTTCTGCAAGCTCGGCGCTTTGCTGTTGCCGTTCACTCACTGCTTTTGGGGGAGCTCCTTCTGACATGATGGGACGTGAGAGTTGGTGACCTGCACGCTCTTGTTCCAGCCGCTCGCGTTCCAGCCACTCGCGCAGCGACAGCGTCGAAAAGCAATCGTCGGAATTATAGACTACGATTGTCTCTTTCACAGATTCTGCTACGTCGTCGGCCCGCCCCATTTCCAGGCCGTGCTGCATCTGACGCATCGCGTGCCCTGCCTCCTCCAGTGGCATTTTGCGCCTGAAGCTATGAAACACCTCCAGTGCTTTCAGCGAGTATTGCTCTACACTGGCCCGAACCGACCGCTTCAAGACGGTGTGAAGGTCAATGAACAGCGTTGCGCGAAGCATCCGGTCGATCTCATCCTCGCAGACGCCATAACGGCCCATTAGCCTCTTCACTGCTGAAGGCTCGTATGGTGCGAAGTGATAAATATGCATCGACGCATGGCGCGTCCATCGATCCATCACCGTTTCCACAAACCATTGAAACGCGGCCTTTTCATCCGCAGGCGTAAGTGCCCAACGGCGCTCGTACTTTGGCGGTCGCTCAAGATCCGCTAGGACCAGGCCAAACAGATACTCCCGCCCGCTCAGCCCAACGAATGGATCACCCTCCAAATCAAAGAACACGTCCCCAGCTGAGGGCTCTGGCAGTAGGGAGAGTCCGTGTTCCTCCGTGATTTCAAGGATTTCGTAAACGGGTCGCCGCTCTTCTCGCCCGACCACCTGGATGCGCGCCTGTTCCCGCACCCGAATGTAGCCGTCACGAGATCCGTGATCGGGGCGTTCCCGGATTGGCAAAGGAAAGCGCGCAAGGTCGGCGACGGTCGTGGTACCCCAGACCAGAAGTTGCTTGCGCTGTAATCTGCTGATACCCGCGACGAGCGACAGATGGTCGTCCCTCCGGCGCTCCGCGTCGCACTCTGGCCACCAGCGGCACACTTCGCAGTGCGGTGTCGGTTCTGGGTAGGTTTCGGAGACTCTGCCGTTTTCGCTGACGGCTGTCTCCAGACGGGACTTTACATAGCGGTAATACGCGGCGTAATCCAGCACTCGGTATTGCTCAGGATGAAAGACTTCGCCCGGCGGGACAACATACATCGACTCGGGCAGCACTACCTGGACCGCTTCTAGGAGCTCGGAATACAGCGACAACTGGAGAATCGTGGCAGCCTTAGTCTCGCGGGCCAGCTTGCAGTCATAGGCCTCATAAGACCAATTCCCCAGTCGGCTCGGGCGTTCCACTTTCCGCAGCACATCCGCTCGGCCAAACCAGCGCCCGTTTGCGAGGGTCGCCTGTGCGATCGCTTCGACGCCTTGTTCCATGGCGGCAACGGTCTCCGCAAGCGCCTTCTCGTCGTTATCGATGTCCCGTAAGTCGCAGATGGAAACACCCTCGGACTCAAGATGGCTGAGATACGCTTTTTCATGCTCCATACCGCGTTGTTGAAGCACCCAAGCGTCTGGCGACTGCCAGGTCGGTGCAACTCGGCTTCCGGTTGCAACGTCGAGGTCGAGTGCCGTGAGATGACGGCAAGCCAACTGATTGCTCAAGTCAGTGGCTGACAGGCGAATTACTCCGGCAGTAGCCTTCATGTTTTTACTTTTGTGTCGGGCTGCAACGATAATACGCGAATCCACTTCCTTATGCGATCCAATTCCTAGAACGTTTCTGTTTGGCTTGTTAAACAGCTTGCCACATTCAACGCTTTCGTCTTGAGGCAGCGACGGCCAAGAACCTTGGGAATCGCATCTACTAAACCCGACCTTGGCCTGGACCAGAGACCATTCCCATGTCGTCTTTACAGCTAATATGCGTAATTTCCCTACGGCATCTGGCGTTAGCCGCGAAACGCTGCCGTCGAGCCGCGTTTGACTATTATTTCTGGGCCTCCTCTTGGCAATTAAAGACCGCTTCCCAGCGGTGCTGTTTGAGTGTACGGTTAGCGAATGACAAAGGACGTTATCATTCACTCACCTCCGATCACTGGCAATGAGTGATACCATTTATTCCAGGGGTCGCGTATGGGACGACGTTCACAAAAAGAACACCGTTCAAAGCGCCGGACTGTTGGTCTTTGGACGGCATTTAAATGTACATACAGGTTTAGAAACGCTGCGCTTCGCCAACTAAGCTGCCCGAATCTCGGAATATCGAGACCATGCCTTATAAGGGTTAATGCCTTTCCTCGCAGCAACTGTGCATTGGGGACTAAGAGTAGGCCCCAAAGATCTCGGCAACCCCGGTTGTTCTCACGTTTTTGAAACTCTCTGATGTGGCGCACAAAGTCGCGCCCATTCGAGGTGACAATCGTGCGACTGTTGTACCAAGCCTCCTGAACGATGTCTGCGTCCGAGTGCGCGACGGACAGTTTAGCGCGGCGCCCAAGGAAGGGTATCGCGGCTTCAGAATCTTTGTCGACCAGATAGCCTCCCCAGCCGCTTTCTTCTTCATGAACCTGGAATCTCTTCATCGTTGACTCCTACGCGCTTCATGTCCAACCAGACTGATTTCATCAGCGCGTGTGATTGGCAATCGACAAGCGCTCGCTAACTATTTTGGTGGCTGGTTCTGCTCAAACGCGGCGTGGTTGCTGGTCCACCAATTGAACACGCCGGGGTAATCTGGGAACTGAAACGATTGCTTCGTGCGAACGTCGAACACTCTGAACGCCGTCGCTACGACTTCAAGGTCATCATCGCTGCGGATTGTCTCTACCAACAGTGGCACAATGCTCATGTCGCTTTCCGGGAAGTTATCCATCGCGGCCAACCGCTCGTCTTTATTCTTCGACCCCCTGAGAATCTGCTTCATGAATTCGGGTGCCTGCTTTTCCCGGAATTGAACGCTCATGCGGCGCAGGACGTTGTTCTTCTGACGAACGATTTCCAGAACAGTAGCTCGCGCAAGAGTTCTAACCGCCTCTTCGCCCGGCTCCGTGCCTATCGCGGCCAGCTGATCAAAGGCTTTTCTATCATCATTCCTCGCCGAAGCGGAAAGTGCGTTCAGGTTCTGGTATGCCTTCATTTGGGCCTCGACCGGCGCAACGGATTTCGTGACCTGTGCTTCCAGTTCGCTCTTGATAATCGAAGTAATCATCGGTTGTAGAGCTGTGACGGCCGCGCGAGTCTGATCTTCAACACTCTTTTGAATTGCTGGACTTTGGTCTTGAATCCCCTTCGCTACCTGTGTTGCGGTCTCTGAGCGGATTATTCCGCTTATTTCGTTATCGGTGCGTTCCTTGGCGGCAGTGGCAACGAGGGCGGCAATGTTGTCACTGCGAAATTCGGTGTCGATCCTTTTCTGAACTTCCGTACGAACATTCGACAGCTCCCTGTTTACTGTAGCTTGGGCCTCACTGCTCGTCGCTCCCGCCTGAGCACGGAGGGCGACGAGCTCAGCATCAACTGACGCTTTCATGTCTGTTCGCATCTGGCTTACGGACGTGTACGAAAAGATTCCGGCAATGGCCACCATGAAAGCTAGAAACGCCCCGGCGTACGTATAAAGGTGTTTGTAGAAACTCCGATCCTTTTCGATTTGGCCCTGGGCGAACTCCAGATACTTATTCTGTCGGTCGAGTTCCTCTCGAACCACTTTCCCAATTGCGGCAACATCAGGGGCAGGGGGGCCAGCTGCGCCGGGTTCCTCGACTTTGCTGGCTTCGCTCATGAATGCGCCTCCAATCTGTACCTTCTCAATTGTGCCAACGTCCATTAAGGTGGTGCGGTCCACGTTCAGCATCTTGGCCACCATCTTCGCGGCGCTGGCCTCGTCGATAAGCTTTCCAACCCGCATCAGGCCGGTGGCGACACTACTCTGCTAGTTTAATATGCGACCTTAAAAGTTGGGCTATCTTCCGGTCGGGTCTT
The DNA here is from genome assembly GCA_003132905.1 of Bryobacterales bacterium. The sequence goes on from PKZC01000253.1 coordinate 21,370, forward strand.
GCGGTGGTCGTAAATCCGCGTCGTCGAAATGTTCGCGTGTCCCAGCCACTCCTGCACCTTGGCAATATCCGCGTCATGATCGAGAGCATTGGTCGCCGCAGTGGCGCGCAAGGCGTGAGCGCCGATCTCGAAGCCAAGCAGCGCCGAATAAGTCCGCACCAGCTTGTAGATGCCATCTGGGGTAATTGCTTTTTCTCTACCGCCGCCTCGGCTGTTGCGGAGCGGACGAAAAAGCGCGCCCTTGTCATCGAGGCCATGTCCGGCTTTCTTCAGGTATTCACGTATCAGATCGTCAGCCACACCATGGAGAGGTACATACCGCGTCTTTTCACCCTTACCAGACACTTTCAGGTGGGGCACTCCACGGCGCTCATGCTTAAAATCCTTCACCCTAAGCTTGCACAGTTCCTCGCGGCGAAGCGCGTGATAAAGCAGGGTAGCCAGAATCGCGCGGTCACGCATGCCCTTTAAGGATTTCTCGGCCGGCGCCACAAGTAGCTTCCGGGCCTGGTGAGCGGCAATAGCTGGGGTTTTGCCTTCGTCGCTTTCTACCCTCGGCCGTTTTACGCCCTTAACCGGATTATGGGTAATGGCGTTGTTGTCGCAGAGATACTGGAACAGCGAGGACAGAGCTGCCAGCCGGTGTCGGATCGTTGTACCACTCAGGTTTCGACGATCATTACCAAGCTCGTCGCGCCAGGCGATCACATGCGCGCGGGTCACATCGCGGAATTCTTCCGGTCGCTTGATGCCGGTAAACAGCATGAAGTCCTTGATCGCGTTTTCGTAGGCACGGCGTGTGCTGGCGTTGCGGATATTCGCGAACCATTCGACTTCGGGCGGGACGTCGGCCAGGCGCTGGAACTCGGTGGCGGTCAACAGCCGGGTTTTGACGGTCACTTTGGCGGGTGCTCGGGCCGAATTCATCGGCGCATCTTACTCTTGATAAAATCTGTTATCAAGAGTAAAGGACTAGTCTATTCCAGTTGCCTAAACACGCTTCGTTGAATGGTGTGTACGGACGCTCACACAAACTGTAAAGTCCTGGATCGGTAACGCACGAGCAGATCGGATTACAGGCGAACACCTGAGTAGATAAAGCAGCCCGGCTTGACTGCAATTCTACCATCCGGACGTCTATATTTAGAGAGGTCTTGGGCTACCTCGGTCACCACGTCCTTGAACTCAGCCCTTCGGTTGAAAGCCCCCTCCATGTGGAAGTTCATGAACACCTCCAGCGCCTCGTCAAGGCTAGAGTAGATGATTGCTGAGCCCTTGAGATGTCGCTTCCGAAAACGAATTAGCCCTTGCGCTGCACACTCCGCGAGCGCGCTTTCGATAACCAACTGGGAGGGCGACGGAATACCTGGTGCGAGCCACGTCTCGATCCGACTTCGTTGCCGCAAAGAAATCCTTTGCTCTTCCGAGGTTGAGTCGAAATGAATGAAGAAAAATCTACCCGACCGCCTTAAAGCTGTGCCGAACAGCTTGCGAAGAGCATAAAGCGCTAACGTTCGACCGAAAGGTTCTCCCTTCCTTCCTATATTTTGGTGAATGGAATGTGACAGACTCCAGAGCGAGAAAACGAACTCATACGTACTTGATGAATTCAGAAGATAGGAAACAGCGTCCGACCTAATAAATCGCTGTCCCGCATCAGAAGATAGATGGGACTGGAGATGATTCAACATGCGTTGACTTTGGTCAACGAAGTCAATTTGAGCCAACCCCACTTGTCTGCCCAGCACCCGGGTGGCTCGCCCGGTGCCGGGGCCGATCTCTAGAATGGTTGCGTTTCGTGGCAGGGTAGACTCTGTCAGAAAGGCATGAAACAAGTTGAGGTCGGTACGCCGAGAAAATACGTAGGGCCTCAATATCCGATCGTAGTAAGCCGGCTCTAGGTATTCGGGTCCGCCGGCCACCGCGTCGATCCACGGAGTATCCGCTTTACGAAGAACGTTCGTCATTATCAGTTACATATCGACCGCGGTTGTAAAAAGCATCACCCCAGGGTGGCACGGCCGGAACGGCCGGGTCAATGCCGTGCAAGGCGGCCAATCTGCCGATAAAACCCATGGACCAGACTATGCAATAAATGCCCCCCCAGAGCCCACCTTGGGGGGCTACAACGTCTGCTAAGAGCATTTTTGAGGGCAACTGTTGACGTATGATCTTGATACCTGGCCGGTCTTCTGGAACACTCATGAGCACGGCGCGGGATGCTCCGGTCGCAATGGGCATATAACGACCGTGGCCGAAATTCCAGGGATCGCAGACCGTAGGGGGAATGAGGCCAGATTCCATCATTCGCGTCTCAAGATCGCGTGCTCCAGCTTCAGCCCATTTGGTGCAAAGAATGGTGAGGTGCCCTTTCCATTCCGGGTCCGTCGTTTGCAGGTGATCGCAATCACGCAATCCCTCAGTGGTGAATATATCTTCAAGCGAAAACCGCGCTCCGGTTAGATCGTTGAAGAGAAACGCAACCAATGATGATAGCGCCAAGGTAGGTAAGACGGGAATGAAACCGTTATCGCGACTTTCGAGAGATGTGTCCGGATAGATCAGTTGCGCGAGACTACTCACAGTTCTTGCGCGACGTGCAAGTTCAGATGTCGGACTCAGGGTGACTATGATCATGGGAACTGCCTGGCCTGTCAGGAAAGCGAAGCAGTCCAAGATGTCGACATGATCGCCTTTGGCCGAAATGAGGCAGGCGAGATCCGGTCTAAAACCGGAAGTCAATACTTCGAAAGGGGTGCATGTACGCGTGAGTTTGGCGCCAGCGGTCGCAAAGGCTATCTCTGCGAGTTTTGCCACAGGTGCCGCGCAACCAGAGCCTACAGTGATCACGGAACCAGCCTGCGCGTAGCAGGCCAATTCGGTGCCCGACCCTGCCCGATGAGTGTTGATCAATTGGGGCCATGCGAGTTGAGCGTGCCGAAGTTCCTCTATGTACGATGTCATTTACGTGGCCGTCGCATCGAGCCGCTCATGTGTACCGCGCGAGAGAACGATGCTCACAGTAACGCACCAGTTCCACAAACAACATGGTAATACCTCCTACGCACAGGGCTATCGCCCACATTAGATTAAAATCCAATGTTCCCCGAGCTTCGAAAAGCATCGCACCGAGGCCCTGTCTTGTGGCAAGGTATTCTGCCAAAGTGACCCCTAACAATACTCTTGGCGTTGTCAAACGGACGGCGGCGAATAGGAAAGGGATCGAAGCCGGGATACGAATTCTGCGGAGAACGGCTAGCGGTGAGGCCCCTGCTGACAGCGCAAAGTTCACCATCGCCTCAGGGGTTCTTTGCAGACCCTGATATACGCTGGCGAAGCTAAGAAAAAACGTTGCCGACACGGTGATCGCCAGCGTGGTTCCCGGGCCTCGACCGAAAATTGAGACGTAGAGCGGGACAAGCGCTACGATTGGCACAGCCTGGGTGACGAACGTTATCGTCAGTAAGGGCGCTGAAAAGATTGGCCAGAGCCGCAGCACTAAAGCAAGCAGGAATCCTGTAGCGAGTCCGAGTGCTAAGCCAATTCCGGCCCATTCTAACGTTTGACCGAGTCCGGATACAAACGCCAGGGCCTCTGGACGACTGTAGCCCTGAAGATATCTAACGATATCGCTCGGACGCTTAACGAAGAACGGATTAGACATCAGCGATGATACAAGCTGCCATAGGGAAAGGCTAACGATAAGGCCAATCAACAAACGTAACCTCTGGACAGATGCGCTGGAAAGTGGACTTACGGTTGTCGCCGAGATACCTAGTCGTCTCCAAACGACAGCGCTTAACCCCGATGCGCCACCGGCGAGCACAGCGCTCACAGCAAAAATACCCCACTCCTTCGCCGGATTTGCCTGAACCATTATCGCGAGTAGATACGCGCCGAGGCCCCACCGAGCTCCCGTAAGCTCGCCGAGCATGCTGCCGAGGATGGCGACCGGAATTGCGGCTTCGAGGCCGGCAGCGAGGCCTGGGAGGGCGTAGCGGATTCGAATATTGCGAAGAATAGACGCAGGAGTTGCGCCACTCGACTTGGCGTAGCTCATGACGGTGTGGGGCACATTTCTCAAGCCCACGTTGACGAGTACTAAAATTGGGTAGTAGACGAGTAACACGGAACAAATCACTGGGGCGGCATCAGGACTAGACGTCATGCCAATTATCGGGACTAAAATGATTAAAGGAATGCTAAACACGAAAGTACATGGAGCGAGAAGGGCGTCGAGCGCAGGTGCTACTGTGATCAACACAGCGGAGAAACAGCCAATTACAACACCCCAAAATAGTCCGAGCACTGCGCTCCGAAGCGTAGCGACTATATGAGGAAGGTACTCAAAGCGAGCAGCGTAGATAGTGGTGACGACCTCTAACGGTGCTGGTACTGAACGTGTCGGTCCGGCTAGTAGAGCGACAAGCTCCCATAGCAACAAGGAGAAAAGGATTCCAGCTGACTTCTTTAAGAACTCTGGGAGAATATTAGTCATAACTGGCAGCGCAAAGCAGATCAATCTGATCGCACATCGCATGATAGGCAGGGTCGGCGAAAATGTGCAGTGGCCTCGGTCGCGGAAAATCAACCTCGACGTTTCCAATCACCCTCCCGGGCCGCTGAGACATGATGATGATGCGGTCCGCAAGAAATACGGCCTCTCTCGTATCATGCGTGACGAGAACAGTTGTAGGTGGAGATGTTAGCCAAACACCCTCGAAATCCTGGATTACCCGCCGGCGCAAGAACCAATCTAACGCCCCGAAGGGCTCGTCTAGAAGAAGAATGTCCGGACGGGATGCAAGCGCCCTTGCAACCGCGACTCTTTGCGCCATTCCACCAGAAAGCTGAGATGGATAAAGATTCTCGGACCCCGTTAGCTTGAACAGGGCAATTAGATCATCAAACGGATGACGAAGGCCCGTGTGGCGCAAATCGAGCGCTAACGAAATATTGCCCCAAACGGTTCTCCAGGGCAAGAGCGCCGGCTCTTGGAATGCCATACCGATGCGACCAGAAGCACGCAACGTCTGCGGAAGTTCTGTGCCGATGAACACCGAACCCGAGGTTGGATTGTCAAGCCCGCAGATGATACGGAGCAAGGTCGTTTTTCCGCATCCTGACGGACCAAGGAGAGCGGTCAGTGAGCCGCGCGGAACGTTAGCGCTAAAGGCGTCAATCGCGCGAAGCTGATTGTTGAATGTTTTCGAAACCTTCGAGATAGAAATGGTACCACCCGGAGCAAGCCGAGCTACTTCATTGACCATAGGAGCACTCAAACTTATATTTCGCCAACAAGATCGCTGACAAACATTTCCTTGGTTGCCTTGATACCGACCTCTTGAAGAGAATCAACGTTCACCCGGATGCCGTCTTCAGACATGGCGAAGATTCCTGAAGGGGTGTCGATCAAGGGCTTTTGAGCATTGTTGAAAAAGACCTCGTTCTGCACCGTGCGGCCCGTGCCCTTGAAGAATGTATTGCTGAAGAGCGGGGGGTATCGAGATGGGTCCCGAAAATTGTCAGTCCACCCGTGTCTGCTTGCCCGAAACCATGCGACAATATCGCTCCGTCGCTCCTTGAGAGTCTGCTCTGTCACGACAACCGTATCGTTGTAGACGCGAAAACCGAAGTCATAAATCAGAAACGAGGTAGGATCGCCTCCCGCCTGTCTAATGGAGAAAGGAACGTTCGTGATGAAATCTACGGTCGCATCTACCTGCCCTTTCAGCAAGGGCGTCGGATCATACTGATACGGGACGATTTTGACATCCGTTTTTTGGATACGATTCAGCTTCAGGAGAGCGTTCACTGTGAGCACGTTAGCCGGCGGTACAGCGAGCGTTTTCCCAACCAGATCAGCTGGCTTCGTTATATGATTTCCAGCCAGGCTGACGATGCCGAGGGGGCTTTTTTGATATTGCGTGCCGATGATTTTTAGCGGCGCCCGATCACGAACGATCACGTTGATCGTTGTCTCAACCGGTGTCAGCGCGAGATCCGCGCCGTTCGACAACAATACTCCTTCGGCAATTGTATCGGGGCCTCCTGGTTGGTAAACGAGATTCAGACCGTTCTCCTTGTACCACCCGTTCTGGATAGCGACGAAGTAGCCTATGAACTCAGCGTCATTCACCCATGGAGCCTGCATGCGAAACGGACTGGCGTTTGGTGTTTGATTTCTGCGACAACCAGAAAGGACCGCCAACAAGCCAAGTATCTGTCTTCTTGACAGGCCGTTATTTGCGGGGCGTGGAGGCTCGCTGCTCATTTCGATCTCGTCTTGTCAGTTCCAGTATTCTGTTGGACCGGGTGCTCCTCCCAGACGTCATGAAAGTAATAGGTAAGTGCGACGAGGATCAGTGCCACACCGAACAATATTCTGCTTGTTAGTTTCATTCTAAAATTCACCTCTGAAGCTCTCTCTTCCAGATACGCTTCATCTCGAACTGGCTTGCGATATGCGCTAGCTTTACTACGATGAAAATGAGAACGCCGACAATCACCAGTGGAGCCAATAGTGGCATCGCTGCGTGCGTCCACAGACAGCCTAGAACGAGTAGAAGCCCAGCGAAATCGGAAACGATGACGCGGTTGACCAAGGCCTCCCCACCGCCACTGGCAACGATCAGATCCCAAAACAGAAAACCCAAATAGATAATGCACAAGACAAAAAACGAAGCGTGCAAATAATTGAGCCCCAAACGCATAGACTTGGGAACACCGGCGACCGCGAGTCCGAACATGACCCCCAACGCTACGCGTAGCCAAAATTCAAACCGAGCGAATCGAAGCTCGCGGAGCTTGATGTAGTCTCTCTCTTCTAGGACCCATTCAGCGACCGCATAATACAACGCGCTCAAGAGCAAGATGGCCCAAAACAGCTCACCTAACGTTTGGTCCTCCCCTTGAGGCCACTCGGGGACCGCCGTTGATTCGCGGCGTGAGCCGCCAAGAATCTGAGCGAGGTATAGGCACGCGCCAAGGATAAGTCCAGAAACGGCGCCCAACTGCGACGCGGAAATAGTCAGCAGGCCACACTTCTCCGTCGGACAAGATTGCTTCCTGGAGGGACATTCGATGGGGCGCAAGTAATCAGGCGTTGCAGTTGATGGCGTGGACATTGTGTACCTCGCTCCTGGGTTGTGGTTATTGCCGCGAGAATAACATATTTCGAGGTGCTTACGCTGATACGATTTCTCGGCATGGCTCAGCCAAGAGTAAAATGGGCGGGAGTTCGCGTTGAAAGCGAATCCATTCCGAGTGAAGGCGAACCTTCCATCCTGTATGTGCGGCTTTAATCCTCAATCCAACTCTTGCACTAATCGCGGATGACGTTTACGGTCCAGGCTGAAACACTATGCGCCATAGTGTTTCGCCCAAGGGAGTCATGAAGGAAAAACAGTATTATACAGCGTCCCATCGGTGGTTAGCTTGCCCACCCGTCGATCTGTGGACGGTGATTCACGGATCAAATAAGGACGGATTGGCGCTACCGGCGGTACACGCGGGAATGCGGCGCTGCTGCTACGCGGGCCTTGAAACACTATGGCGCATTCGGTTGCAGCGGACCTGGCGTAACCAAAACTGGAGGCGCGTCTGATGCAGCTCTATGATGCCGGGGGCCACCGCAAATATCTCACGCCTGCGGAGCGCCAGAAATTTCTGTGGACGGCCGAGAATGCCTCAGGAGCTGTCGGAACCTTTTGCGCAGCGCTGGCGCATACCGGCTGTCGCCTCTCGGAAGCGTTGGCACTGACAGCGTGCCGCGTGGACGTAAGCGCGCGTATCCTCGTCTTTGAAAGCCTGAAGAAACGCCGCAAGGGCATTTACCGTGCCGTACCGGTTCCGCCTGATTTCATTGAATGGCTCAAAACTGTCCATGATCTCGCCGCACTGGGCGACGCGCGGCTGTGGCCCTGGTCGCGGACAACGGGTTGGCGCCGCGTGAGGGAAATTATGGATGCCGCCGGTATATGCGGCGTCTGCGCGACCCCCAAGGGCGTGAGGCATGGGTTCGGCATTAAAGCCGTTACCTCCGAGGTTCCCTTGAACATGGCGCAGAAATGGCTAGGCCACACGCGTCTTGCCACAACTGCGATATATACGAACGCCGTTGGCCCCGAAGAGCAAAAAATTGCGGAAAGAATGTGGGCGGCTTGAAAGTGAGGATCGTCCCCGAAATGAAACGCTACGTACAAATGGCATCCCTGCCGCTTCGGCTGTCGGGGCCGGAAGGCTCACGGCACGAGGTTTCGAAATCAAAACATAGGAGTTGCTCACGCATGACACCAATATCGCGAAGTGAATATTTGGCGAACCGGAAGGTCAGACGCATAGTTTTGTCGTTTATTCCGATTCTTCTAACTCTCAATGTATGTAGAGCGCAGTCGGCTGATACCCGGCTCCCTCCCGCCCGACCGTTCGATACGATGACGATCCCCCTGCCTCAGTTTCACGCGCGGTTTGACCAGGCGCTAAGCCAACGGGCGAAGGATATGGCGTTCGACGCGGCTTCATACCAGGATGCGGTCTCTCACCTGGCGGACTTCGTCCAGATGTGCTCGGGGCTCACGGTTGCCCAGATGATAAGCGCAACTCGCAGTGTCTACACTGGGCCCGACCTGTTCCGCTTCGAAGGAGGTCAGTACAAAGAATGCGATGCCCCCAGCGCTAAATTATTTCCCGGGCCGGTTAACACACTGGATATCGCCGTATTCAGCAGCATCACCTCCCATTGGGATAACACCCAGAGAAATTGGAACGGCCCCAAACTGCACGTCGACGTCTACTTCAAGCCGCCCAAGGGGGCTATTAAGAGCATGGCGGACTGGGGCAAGTACTACGGCATCCTGAACGCCGACATATTTGATGGCACGACGCCAGCGATAGCGCCGCCTCGTAAAAGCGTAGCCGAGGAGATGCGAGAATCCCAGGAGCAAGCCAAGCCTGGATTGCCAGTGGTGGGGCAGTTCGTCTGCCCGGGCGTGATCCTAAGTGTTCAAATAAAGAACGATCTGTTCCATACCTTCACCAGCATGCCCAATCTCACGGTTAAGCAACCTACGCGGATCGCCAGGGTTGACGGCTCCGGCAAGTGGTTTCAAGTTGCGGGTGTTGCAACTGCGGTGATCGGCGTCGACCCTGCACGGGTGTATTATCATATCGCTTCCGGCCACCCCCGTCCTTCCTGCCCCCAGTGAGCCCTCGCGGGCCGATGGTGGAAGACGATAACGTCCTTTATCATTCA
>PKZC01000085.1 GCA_003132905.1 Bryobacterales bacterium
ATGGATAATCTTGCCGCATCAGAAGCAAAGTCGGCAATGGCGACCGAACAACTCGACGCCACGCGCGGACAGGTGTCAAAACTCACGTTCGAGAATACAAAGCTCAAGGCCGAGAACGAGGCGTTGAAGAAGGGGCAGAGCAAGCCAGAGACGAAGAAACCGTGACCGACATTCCGACCCTGATCGCCAAAAATGCGGCCCGGTGGGTAGCGTGTGAGACTACGCGCGATTTCGACGGCGTGGCTCAGCGGCTAGTCAGCGGCAAAGCCCGCTACGCCACGATTGAAACCCGCACAGGCGTCCCGTGGTTCATCATCGCGGTCATTCACGAGCGCGAGGCCGATCAGGATTGGTCGGCCAATATTGCGCAGGGCGATCCATTCAACGAGGTGTCGGTTCATGTTCCGCAAGGTCGCGGGCCATTCGACAGCTTCGAGGATGCAGCCTATGACGCGCTGACCAACTGTGCCCCGCACGCCGCGCGCTGGACCGATTGGACGGCTGGCGGGGCGCTGACGCTGCTCGAAATGTACAACGGACTGGGTTACGCCGCGCGCGGGTTGCCATCGCCCTATGTCTGGTCCGGCACCGATCAATATCACAGCGGCAAATACGTCCGAGATGGCGTGTTCGATCCGAACGTGGTAGATACGCAGCTTGGATGTGCTGGCCTAATTTCGTCAATGTCCGGCATCGACACGTCAATTGCGTTTGCCAAACCGTCGCCCTGAAAAATCCATAGAGAGGACACCATGAACCCGCAAGTCATGAACCCGCAAGTATCAGTATCCGTTAAATCCGCGTGGCTCTCGAAGATCAATTGGACCCAAGCGGCATCAGGCGCGGCGATGATACTCGCCTATATCAGCGGCGGAAAAATGAACATCACGCCGGACCAGCAAGCGGCGCTTGTGGTTTCCATCGGCGTACTTGGCAACGTGGCAACGTGGGTAATCAAGACGTGGTTTACCGCGACCGTAACGCCATCATCGGCCACGCAGGCGCCGACCGTCACGGCGTCAATCCCGGCCAAGGCAGCGGCTATTCTCGCCATTCTGTTTCTCGGCGCGATGTTTGTCGCCTCGCCCGGCTACGCGCAAGGGACCAAGCGGCCTGTGTTCACCGGAAACGCCATCAACGACATTGCCGCAGCGCGTGGTAAGGCCGCAACTGTGGTGCTTGGTGACAACGATCTTATGGCGACTCTCGCCAAGCCGTTCAATGATTTGGCCGACTTTCTCCAAAGCGATGCGACCGCGGCCACCGCGCTTTCAACGGTAATCCCGGCCTTGCAAGATGGACACGGCCAGCAATGCTGGATTGCCATGTCAACTGCTGGCGCGGTGTTCAAGGCGCATCCGGTCCCGCTCACGTTAAAGGTGATGACGGACATCGAGGCACTACGCCTGCTTGAGATGACGTCGAATAATCTTTGCGCGAATGTTCATTGCACGCAGGTCTTTGCCGATTTGACGGCGATGGCCCAAGCGGCGTCACCACAGACGTTGCCGATCCCAAGCCTGCATGATCTGTGCAGCAAGATTCCGCAGGTCGCGCTGGTCGATGCTATAACGCCGCCTGTTGTCACACCCCCCACAGCGGCGACACCTACACCGGCGCCGACGACCACACCGACGCCAGCCCCAACTACAACGGCCCCTCCATGATCGCGGTCTTGACCGGGCTTTCTGAAGAAGCCGACACCGTGGATCAACGCGACGGCGTTCTAGTGTTGACTGGCTTCAAGGCGCTGGCCGACATGGACACGCTGATTCCGGCGGACTGCGAGGCGATTATCTCGTGGGGCACGGCGGGATCTCTGACCGCTGCGGTGCCTGTCGGTAGTATAGTCATCTTGGAAACCGTGATCGATGCAGACGGGAATGCTCACGATTCCGACCCTGCATGGCGCAGCCGCATCGTTGCGGCCTTCCCTGAAATACGGATCGAAACCGGNNCCGTGGGCGGCGGTTCAAGGCATCTCGGACGCTTTCGATCAGACAGTCCCGCTCGCGGACGCCATGAACCAGGATGGCACTGCGGACGTTCAGAAAGCGGCGCAAGAGATTGCCGCCGATCCAGACGACATCCGCGGCGCGGTCCGGGTGCTCGAAACTTTCGAGGACGCGATCGACGGCCTAGATCGTTGCTATGCCGCGGTCGGCCCATGGTTATCGTTCCATGACTAATGATGCTGCGAAATTGCAGGACGACCTCGACCAGGCTGTAACGCAACATCTCTGCGAGTTGTTCTCGGTATTTTGCGGTCAGCTCGTCAGTTCTCCGAATCGTGCGGTGGCGGATTTCACTACAGGGTTTAATGTCATGCTCAAGGCTCAGGACGCGGCTAGGAAAGTGATCGGAGCATGATAAGCGATCATGATTTGGTTCTCGCTTCGGCGGCGACATACACAACCGTCGACGCAACATTTAGCTCCCTTGACGGGACCGCGCGCGTATTCCGCACAGTTGCCGGTGACACCGCCATCTATGCGATTGAGGGCACACACGACCCTCTCGGATGGTTTCTTGATTTCATGGCGCTCCCGGTTGAATTACACGCCAGCGTCGAGCATCCAGACATCGGCTTTGTTCACGGCGGCATTTTTGCCGTACTGATGAGTGTGTGGCCGCCGATGCTTTCCGCCATTCTGGCCGACGTTAAAGCCGGGCTCAAGATTGCGCTCACCGGCCATAGTCTAGGAGCGGGCTGCGCGGTCCAAGCTACGGCATTGCTGGTGACGCTAGGCATCGCGCTGGTGAGATGTGCCTATTTCGCGCCGCCGCGCGTCGGCTTCAAGAAGATGAATGACCTTGTCGACCAGGCACAGACTACGGCCTATCGCAACAGCAATGATCCCGTGACAGACGTTCCATTGTGCGCGCCGCCCCTTTGGCTCTATGAGCAACGGCTGCTTCATCGCGGCGGCCCGCCGCCATATCATCCGCCGTGGGACGCCCACCACATTGCGAATTATGTCGCGTTGGAGCAATCCCTCAACGCCGGGGAAATGTAACGTGCAGATCAACGTCGATAAGATTGCCGAAAGCACAGCCAGCCGGGCGCTGTCTCGGCTCGCCATCATTCTAATGGTGCCGCTGGTCGGTTTCATCGGGTCGATGGTTTGGCACGAGGTTTCGATATTGGAAGATGCCAACAAAACGATGCAGGCAGCGATGGAGAAGCGCAGCAACGTCCTATGGGACCAGATCGGCAAGATGAATGCCGTGCAAAGCGAGACGGTAAACAAGCTGACGATGGTCGGAACGCAGTTTGCCGATCACGCTAAGGAGGACGACAAGTTTGATTCCAACGTGGCCGAATCGCTCAAGGGCATCGCGGCGCAGATACGAGATATTACGGTATCATCCGCGCGGGTTGCTCCACCAGTGGCAGCGCCAGCAGCCGCCGTGCCACCAACCGGACCACCAAAACCATGACCGATCAATGGTGGATTGCCATCTTCACAAATGCCGTCATAGTCATTGGCTCCCTCTGGCTGGGGAGCATCCGATTAACCGCAAAGATCGGATCGTTTCAGACCGAGTTTGGCGCATTACTTAATAAGCGCGACTTAGATGGCTTCCACGAAGGAGCCGCCATAAGAAATGAAATTTATAAGGCGACACATGATTTTGGAGAAACAATCTCGGCACTCAAACAGAAAATAAATGACGTAGAGTTATTCGGATCGAATCATTACGTCCGCCGCGAGGGAATTATACAGCTTGCCGACACAATCACGGCGTTGCGATCTGAGATACGCGCCGATCTTCTGCGGATGGAACAGAAGATAGATCAAAAGACTTGAGCCAGAATAAGGAGATCCACATGCTCGGACTCATCATAATTATATTCCTTTTACTTTTCTTCGTCGGCGGTGCCGTCCCAGGGCCGTGGTACGGCCCGCGCCGTGTCCCTGGCCAGCCGGTCACGCCAGCGCCTGCCTACTGGCACGGGTATGGTGGAGGGCCTTATGTTCCCGGCGGCCTCGGCATCGTACTCGTAATCGTAATTATTTTGGTGTTGGTTGGCAGATTTTGATGCTGATCGCGCCTGACAATCAAGGTGCCCTGTGGATACTGGTAATCATTGCTATCGGTGTCGGAATCGGTGTTTATTTGTCCGGCATCTGGGCCTGCTGTTGACCGTTGGGCGAGCGCAAGCCCCGGACTTTAGGCCGGGGTAAGCGAGCAAAAGGAAAAGAACTGTGAAGCTCACTTATAAATTCAGGCTCAGGGATAAGCACGCGGCCGAACTTAACCGGCAGGCGCGGGCCGTGAATTTTATCTGGAACTATTGCAATGAAGCGCAGCGGCACATGCTGCGTTGGGACCGGTGGCTGTCAGCGTTTGATCTTATGCGGCTCACAGCCAATTGCAGCAAGGAATTGAGTATTCACGCGCACACGGTCCAACGTGTCTGTAAAGCCTACGTCGATGCTCGCCAGACACATCACAAAGCATGGCTACGCTGGCGCAGCAAAAAGTCTCTTGGCTGGGTGCCATTCAATACCGGCCATGTCTCTTTTGATGGCGCGACGTTCACGTTCCGGGGCAAGCAATATCAGACCATGCATCTTCGCGACATGCCAGCCGGGATTAAGATCGGCGCGGGCAGCTTCAATCAGGACGCCCGTGGCCGTTGGTATCTCAATTGTCCTATCGAGATCGAGGAAGCTAATCGTACACCGAATGCTTGCGTGGGTATTGATCTCGGATTGCACTCGCTTGCCGCCCTCTCCACCGGGGAGAAGATCGAAGCGCCGAAATTCTACCGTAAGAGCGAAGCATTTCTAGCAACAGCGCAGCGAGCGCGAAAGACTAAGCGCATCAAAGCCCTCCACGCCAAGATTGCCAATCGGCGGAAAGATTTTCTGCACAAGGCAAGTGCGAAGCTAACAAAAGAATTTGGGTTGATCGTCATTGGTGATGTCAGCCCGTCGAAACTCACTCAGACCGCGATGGCAAAGAGCGTGCTTGATGCCGGGTGGTCAGACTTCAAGAATATGCTTTCGTACAAGTCCATCAGGAATGGCGGGCGCACGATTGAAGTCTCTGAGGCGTACACTTCCCAAGTCTGCTCAACATGCGGCGCGTTGCCTGTGTCGAGGCCGAAAGGTATCGCAGACTTGTCTAAGCGGATATGGCGTTGCGATGATTGTGGTGCAGATCATGATCGCGATCACAACGCCGCTAAAAATATTCGCCGTATCGGACTGGATACGCTCATAGGAGGAACCCCATGCTGAAATCCGGGAAGCCCCCGGCTTTAGCCGGGGGAGCAGTCACACAAAGGAACGAGCAATGGCCACACGCCGCGAAAACAAGAAGCCTCGCGTCAAGAATGTGATGATGGCGGGAGCCGACGTCCTTACCGTTCGTCATCCCAAGCACATCGCGCCAGCTCCCGAAAAATCCGCCGTAGAGATCGCACCGAAGGCCGCGATCAAGCGGCGCACCTTGTGGCAATTCCTGTTCGGATAAGACGCGATTAACGACCGAGGCCGCCGGGTTGCCATGCCCGGCGGCTTTGGCTATTGTGCCGACTTCCCCACCAGCACAGAGGATTTCGCATTAGCGTTCACGCCACCTTGGCATCCCCGAAATAAACGGAGCTACCGACATGACGTTCGCATACGCGCGAATCACCCTAGCCGCATTGGCGGTCGCCACCATCGCCATCTCGGCCCCAGCCGAAGCCCGCCGCAGCGCCAATTTCGTCGACGCGGCTGCTATCCCGGCTTATCCGACCTCCAACTGGGTTAGGACTACCAGTGGTCGCCCCCGCGTGCGCCACCATCGCGTGGCTTCCCATCGGAGGCACCATGAGGCCCGGCAAGCCAGCCACGCCCCCAGGCGGTCGCCTGTGCGGTATTCCAGGTCGTTCCATAGGCACTACGGCGGGGAAGGCGTCATAGGCGGTCGTCCTTCTGGCTGCCCGCACGCCTACTGTGGCTGCGAAGCAAGCCGCTACCTATTTGGGCGCATCATCGCAGAACTGAACCGCGCCGCCGCATGGTTCCAGTTCCCACGTGCGGCACCGGCTCCAGGCATGGCTGCCGTTCGACGTCATCACGTGTTCATAATTTTGTCCGTCAACGGCGACGGCACGGTCATGGCGCATGACGGTAACAGCGGACATGGTCTGACGCGCGAACACAACGTCTCGTTAAGGGGCTACACCGTGGTCAATCCGCACGGCGCAAGGTACGCAAGCCGGTGACGCGGCGCTGGCCCCACCCGTGCCGCACTAGACCGACTGCGCCGTTCGTCTCGCGCTTCGTCATGGTGATATTAGCCGTTGGAGCGTTCGCCGCGCTTGCGTGCGTGTTGCACTGAGCGCATAGAGGACGAGCTCCTCCAAACTTCGGCCGGTTGCTAACGCGATCGGCCTTTTTCTTGGCGCGCGGTCGGATTATTCGAGGTTGAATTTAGTTCGGCACTGCGCTTGAATTACATTCTGTGATTGATACCGCGCGTCTGCCGCCATAAGATTGCAGACTTCCAGGGTAAACGGTCCAACCTCTTGCCGCTGATATGGCGTACTCGTGGCGGAACTATAGCCAAGTACTAGCGTCAAAAACCATATTGCTGGTGTCATCGAGATAGTCTCCTAGGCAAAAGCGCCTGCCAATAGTCCCGTTTCGCGGTATCACGAATTGCGAGGGTGACCAACTTTCTCACGGTCGTTCCGCGTTGTTTGGCCGCGCGTTTTAATTTGGCCATTGTGCGCCGACTGACTTTGCATTGCATTGGGCGACCTCTCTATTTCAACAGCCAAAATATAATTATTGCCGTACTCAATGCGCAACAAATAAACACGACGGTTCTCGAAGCCACTTCGAGCCAGCGCGGAGTTTCGATCTCCGGCCAATTAATGTACCAATTCCAAAACTCGCGAAGCATTGGCAGCGGCTCCTGCTAATTCAAAAGAACGCGGACAGATTTGGACTCGACCACCCAACTGACCTTGTGAACCTTCCGACGCGCGCTGCATTCCCTCGCCAAAATTACCGCGCAAAATTGTGACCTGAAGCGCGACGACGCAGCCGAGCAAGATCATAATTACGAGTGGTTTAACGCGCGTCATGTTCGGTTCCTTTAGTTCGTCAGCCTCTATCTGCCGATTTAATGCAGCTTGCAAACTTTCTATCTTGGCGACGATGGCGTTGTTGCCGCTATTTCCTTTATGCCCGACGTAGTGGGCTACCCAATTTTCAGTTGTCATACCGTCAATGGTTGCCATTCTCTTTACCTCAAATAAGGCGGACGATATTTCCCGTGTTTGATGATGCGCCGAAGTTCGTTGGCAGACTTTCTCAGCACGTTCCTTGCCGTGACCCCCTCGTAGTCGAGCGCCTTTTTACGGAGTGCCAACAGGACACGAGCATCGGCCTGACGCTTCTTGCGCTCTTTCGTGCGGTTCTTGTGGAAGTTGCGTGTGGCCACGGTCGCTCCTAATTCGCTACAGGGTTAGCGGATAAATCAAAAAAGGTGATGCGGAAGTTCCTATATTTCGATCTGTGTTCCTGATCGCAATAGCGACGGAACGCCTGCTCTTGTGTCTCGCCCGGCAGCATTTCAATTCCGTGTCCCATCGTGCCGCCCTTCCATGATCCTTTTTCGGGGC
>PKZC01000134.1 GCA_003132905.1 Bryobacterales bacterium
ACTTATAACCGGACGCCAGTGGGCGGCGTCCATGCACTTTCGAATTCTATGGCCACGGTCTTCTTCCCGTCCGTCGTAACGTCGATGGTCTCAATTGATTGGAGTATCACCCACTTCGCACCCAGATTTTCCTCGCACCATTCGCGCGTATGTTCGCCCAGTTCTTCCGGTACTGCGAGTAACCTAGGCAAACCCAGTCCGACGAAGTGTTCCACTTGGCCGAACGATCCCTCAGCGTATAACATAGTAACAACGATATTTGGCATCTTCAGATTCCTTTCTTTCGTTCACAGGTTTTGAAGCCTCCTGATGCACCGCAAACGTGCGTGCACAGCACGAACGTGCGAGCCAACGGCGCTCCTTGGCTCGTTGCGGTGACTAAGTCTTCATCGCCGCTTTGCGCGGCGCTTTATATTTCCTGGTTCTCGCATGGAAATAGCCCGCACCAGGACGACTATTTCCGAAGCGGCTAATCCGGATTGGGCTTCCGTTAAAGCCCGTCTTGTGTCAAGACTACCGCAGAACCCACCGGCTGTCAACGTATGTGATTGAAAGCAAAGGGGTATCTACTTTAACAAATGATCTCGGGGTTAGATGGTTATCTCGAAGAAAGGAAAGCAGTGACGAAGGAAAGTACTTGACAAAAGGAGAGAGATCTCCGGATAATATCCGTTATTAATAAGTTTAATGAGCCCGTGACCGCTTCGCTTAGGAGACGGAATCAACGGACTGAGGTTAATCTGCGCTTGCACCGGTACCTCGACAATCGGAACGGGACGCAATATTGAAACGGTGAGCTACGACATGCCACGCGCCGGGGTTTTGCTAACGCGCCCGAGAAGCCGATCGTCCGGCGTGTCCCAGCTCCGTTAGGCTGAATACCAGTCGCTTCTTCACACGGGCGCGACGTGCAACGTTTACCGATGCGGTGTAGAGTGGTGATCGCAGTTTACTTGCAGCTCGACGATCCGCGCGTTAACTGGACGGAATGTCAGAGTTCTGCCTTCGCTGGTGGAAAGGAGTTACCCCGAGCAAAACACACACCGCGTCGATCAAGCGACTGCGATTGCACATCCCTCGGGGGTCGGGCAAAACCGGCCAATGAAGGTCGGGTGAAAACCGGCCAAAGGGGAATGCACTCAGGACATTGAAAACGGGCGCGGGGGACGATCCTCCGCAACGTGAGCAATGTCTTGAGCGACGAGAAAAAGCAACAGGTTATCGCCCTCGGTCAGCTCGGCTGGCCGCTGCGGCGCATCGAAAGGGCCACCGGAGTCCGCCGCGAAACGGCCACTGGCTACTTGAAAGCGGCTGGCATCGCGGTTCGTCCGCCAGGCGGCTGGGGCAAACTGCCACCGGCAAAACCGGCCAACAACCCGACCACCGACCCCCAGCCCGATTCAAAACCGGCCAACGAGGTGACCACCGACTTCGGCGCGGGTTCCGGCCTGACTGCCGGCGATGCTGCGGGTTCTCCCGGCCCATCCAGCGCCTGCGATCCGTACCGCGAAACGATCGAGCTGGGTCTGTCGCGCGCGCGGGTGCGCAGCACCGACGACCAGGAAGTGCGGCTGGGTAGTTACGAGATGTTCCATCGGGGCGAGCCGCTGACGGAAACGGTTTGGGAGAAGTTGATGCTCGGTCTGAGCACGAGGAAATACGGCCAGGCAGTGCGCGAGTTCACCGAAGCGTATGGCTTGGAGAAAAGCGCCGTCAGCGAACATTTCATCGAGGCCAGCCGGGCGAAGTTACAGGAGATGATGGAGCGCCGGCTAGACAAGACGCGGCTGTGCGCGCTGCTCATCGACGCCACACCGTTCGCCGGGCAGCAATTGGTAGTAGCAATGGGAATCAGCCAGGACGGGCGGAAAATGATTTTAGGCCTGCGGCAAGGCGCCACTGAAAATGCAACGGTAGTCGGTGAGTTGCTCGGCGATCTGGTCAGTCGCGGGCTGAACTTCTCCGAGCCTCGACTCTATATTTTGGATGGCGGCAAGGCGCTGACGGCCGCGGTGAAAAGGCACGCCGGCGAATCAGCGGCCATCCAACGCTGCCAGGTCCACAAGCGTCGGAATGTACTGGATCATCTGACCGACGAACAGAAACCGGTAGTCGCTCAGAGACTGAATGCGGCCTACGCTCTGGAAGATCACGCGGCTGCCAAGCAGGCGCTGAACACGCTGCATCGCGAACTGATGGATCTCAATCCGAGCGCGGCGCGGAGCTTGGGCGAAGGAATGGAGGAGACGTTGACTGTCCATCGGCTTCACGTCCCGATGCAACTGCGCAAGACGCTGGCCAGCACCAATGTTATCGAGTCAGCTTTCTCGATTGTGGAGCAGGTTTGCAAGAACGTGAAGCGCTGGCATGGCGGCGACCAGCGGGAACGCTGGGTCGGGTCGGGACTTCTGGTTGCCCAAAAGCAGTTCCGTAAGGTCACCGGACATAAACAGATCCCGGCACTCCTTAGAGAATTAGAAGCGCTGGTGCCCTCGAAATCGGAAGTTGTCAAAAAAAGAAAGGCGTCGTAGAGTGGGTTGCACCGGAGCCGCTAGTTTCAACGGAAATCCGGGCGTTCCCGGCCGGTGTTCACCCGACCCTCATTGGCCGCTTTTCACCTGACCGCCGAGGCACATCTCTCTGCCTACCCCGTGATGGGATCGCCCGTCTGAAGCGGACAGCCGAAATGGGTTCGTTCCCTCGGCAGGCTATCGAGATTTCACGTACAGATTACATCCGATGTGTCCGACTTGGAGATTCTCGCCACAGGTATGTAAATGAACTGTCACAAATGACCATTGAATCTGGTGGTCCTGGCATGTACCTGTTTGAGACAGTGGCAAGACTTCATCCATGTGAAGTCGTAACTTCTTTATAAGCCCACTAATGTCCCTCTGTCGAACGTAGCTGATGATAAGTCCGCGGCCTTCCCTGCCTGTCGTATACCGCTCCAAGAGCTGCTCCAGGCCCTTGACGTGATAGGCTGCCCCATCGTAGATCTTGGCCTCCCCAAGTTTGATCCGAGCTGGAAAACAATGGTCCGCTTCAATCGTAAGGTCGACGTGGCCGTTTGAATGTGATTCTTGAGTCACGGTAAGACCGGGTATCGACAAGGCGCCAGCCAAAGCCCCCGACAGCCCAACTTCATCAAGCTTCTGAAAGTTTGCCTTGTTCTTCTCTAAATGCCTAACTGCAGAATCGAGTACCATCTCGAATGCAGCTTCAAATTCATCGTCCGTTTCCGCGGTCAAGAGATCCAGGTATGCTGGCGCTTTTCGCCTGATCTGCTCGACAAGCGCATGATAGCTGTCCTCCATGCCGGTCACTGAAGGTCCTCCCTCGCGCTCACGCTCCAGCGGACAACCGTAGCACTCGCCCAGCGCGTCCATTCTTCCTCGGTGATCGACTTGTCCTTCCACCAGGCTCGGAGACGCGCTACTGCTTCAGAACCGGAAAGCTCTTTCGGCCCATCCGAGTCCATAGCAAGATACTCCATCTTGAGCAGGCCCGAAGATGGACGCGACAGCAAGGCGAGTACCGCGAGGACCTCGTCCGGGTCCGAAGATGTCTCGGCAGCAACCGAATCGACTTCGGAGAGCCTTAGCGTATGATCAGAATTCGTCTCCAGTACATCCCAGACCGTTCGATTGATTCTGGCCCACTTCTCATCGGTTCCTAAATGCCCGGTGAGATAGGACGTTGAACGCATTACCAATGGAGACAAAATGGGCTTGGCTTCGGGGGCCACTTGATGCGACAACAGCGTCTGAATCAGCGAGTGGGTCTGCTCTCGTTGCAGCCAGCCGTTCTCGTAATCCAATTGGCTCGCAGAAATCAGAAGGCACCGCAGGCAGGCTGTAGCGCATCGGCGGTGGTGGTCTTCGTCGCGAAACATTATCTGCAAAGCTCGCTCGAACCATTCACGCCCGCCGGCAAAGAGTTCCGCGACATGCCCAGATCCCCCGGCCGAGCTGTCAAAAAGCTGAAGACCCCATCGGGAAGACTTGCCTATTCGGCAAACAGTTACGCCGATTTCCCGGGCGTCAAGTTCTAGCAGCCTGTGTCGAAAAC
>PKZC01000188.1 GCA_003132905.1 Bryobacterales bacterium
AATCCTTCATGGACGAACTGGCATCGCACGCCAAGGCCGATCCCGTCGAATACCGTCTGCGCCATCTAAGCAGTGAACGCGTGATCGACGTGCTGAAAGCCGCGGAGAAAGCTGCGAATTGGGACGCGCGTCCTTCACCGCAGCCTGGCATGCGCAAAACAGGCCTCGCTACCGGCCGTGGCGTGGCTTGCGTCGCATACGAAGGCGACAACGGATACACCGGCATCGTCACCGAAGTCGAAGTGGATCAAGACAGCGGAAAGATCGCCGTCAAGCGCGTGTTCGTCGCCATCGACGCCGGCCCAATCTCGAATCCCGACGGCTTGAAAAATCAAGCCGAAGGTGGAGCGCTCCAAGGCATGAGCCGTGCGCTACTCGAAGAAGTGACGTGGGACAACGAGAAAGTAACCTCGATTGACTGGCGAACCTATCACACCCTGCCGCTCGGCTTCGCCCTTCCAAAAGTGGAATGCGTCCTATTGAACCGTCCGGACGAAGAAGCCACCGGCGCGGGCGAGACAGCCATTACCGTGATTGCGGCGGCCATCGGCAACGCTGTATTTGACGCCACAGGCGCGCNNGGCTACGCCAGATTCCCTTCACTCCGGAACGAGTCAAAGCGGCGCTCAGCGCCCGGGCCTAACGCTCGCCCCCATACATGTGCTTCGGATCCTTTTCACCGGTTAGTCTAAGGACCTCGTCTATTCGGGCTATCTCAATCCGGTCATTTTGGAGAATACGCTCAAGCTTTTCCGCAGTGTGAATACCGTTGCTTGCGCGCAGTTGCGAAGCCAACTCGGGCCTCGACGCCGGATAGACCCCGCGCTCCAGCAATTCTGCACGAGCGAGGTGGGTTAAGTAAGACACAGCTTGCTCATGAATCGCGTCCTTATCGCCGGACTCCCAGACCTTAGTTAATCGCTCATGTGCGTTCGCTGCCCTCTCTCGCGCCAGTGAGGCGGAGGGCAGGGGAAGCCTATCTTTCCAAGCCTCAATGACCCGACTCCAACAAGAATCTCGCTGGAAGAGAACCCTACCGAATTTGATAGCCCAACCCAGCAGGTCGTTGCCATTTGCGATTTGAACGTCGATGGTAGATGCAGAATAAACGCGCAGATCGATCTCCATGGGGTGTGAAATGTGGAGGGGCGTAGCGTCCGCGGAAATTACGATTAGATCTAAATCCGCGCTGGCGACATTCGGCCTGACTGCCGATCCAATCGCAATTATTGCCAAGAGGCCGTCGCTAGCTGCTGCCGTGTTTAGAAAATCGCACGTCCATCGCTGCGCCCTTTCCGTGGGCCAGCGCAGAACCTGCGGCGGTGTGCTGCCGAGCAGCGTCCGGCTCTTACTTCCCATAGTCGTCCCCTCCTTCGACGACATCGGCAACAGCGTCGACGTACACTTCGATCTGACGGGCGACATCCTCTGCGATTAAGTCAGGGGCCGGGATATCACCGTAAGCTGCCGACTTTCGGGCGTCGTTTAGATCACGTAGTAATCTCTCGACGTCGGGCAACCCGAACTTCTTATGAAGCTCTACCGCAATATCCGCTTTTTCCCAGTGTTTCTTCGAGGTCTTTATCCCAACTTGTAGAGCAGCGGCCTCTAAAGCGGCTTCCAAACAATAAAAGCCGTAGAGCGATAGATCGTCCCAATCCGTAGGATCATCCCACGCACTCTGCACCCGCTCCAGATGGTGGCGAGCGAGCGCTAGCTTTTCCGCACTTTTCGCATTAGTAGCCACAGACCATTTATATACTTTTTCTCCCATCGGACGTTTCAGCTTCCCTTATGTGAGGCGCCAAGTTACGAAAGGAAGACCGTCAAGACGGTTACTGAAAAAGTATTAAATAAGCCGAACTAGTGCGTGCGCCACGCTCGAACTTTCTAACCAGTGCCGGCCCTCTAACTAGCGCTCTCCCCCGTACATGTGCTTCGGATCTTTGTTATTGTCCTGGCACACATATTCATACAGCTCCATATCCGGCTGCCACCGGATGAGCCACCCGCCAGTCCACGGCTTCGTATACGCCCCTGGATCGTCCACCGTCGCCTCATATTTCATCGTGTTGTAGTCGGTGCGTGTGAAACGTTCGGTGAGGTGCAGAAACTCCGTGTGCGGAATGCCCTCGCGCGTCAGCCAGAATCGTTCGTTGAAGCCGACTGTATCCACCACCAGCGCGTCGCCTTCCCAATGCCCGACGGAATGTCCGAAAAAACTCGGATCCAGATTCTTGGGATGTGGCCGTCCGTCCATGTAGATGGTGCGCCAGGTGTGCGGACCGCCCACCTCCACCATATAGATGCGCTTCTCTTCCGGCACATCGAGGAACTCGAATCCGTACGGAGTATGAAAAAGCCGCGGCCCACCCGACGGCAGGCACTTGGTGTGCGGATCGTCCTTAGTCGTGGTGCCCTGCCGGTAATCATAAAGCGCCCGCGCCCACGGCTGGAACGGGACCTCGCTGATCTTCATATTGGTCGGCAGGTTCATTCGGGGATTATCGATACCACGCCCCATGTTCGTCGCAAGCGTCGAACCGGCATTGCCTTCCCACACGCCTTTTTCCCCAGGAAGTGGACCCAGGTTCACCCGGCCATCCGTCCAGTGCGGCGTCGGTCGCGACGGCTGATTGTTGCGAGGACGATCGAGCCT
This sequence comes from Bryobacterales bacterium, assembly GCA_003132905.1. The sequence continues at coordinate 2,660 of PKZC01000188.1, forward strand.
TCCGCCGTTCAACCCCGCTGGTGGCTCATCCTGCGCTGCGAGGGGCAGCATCAAAGCACACAATGTGGCCGCGCCCGCAGCCCGAGCCATCCAAGAATTTCTTGATGAAGATCGCATGGAACCGCGCGCTTTAAGGATTGCCTCGTTCGCTCGACGCCGCGCCCAACTTCTTACCCGTGGACGCCATCGTCACCGACCGCGCGTTGGCCTGTTTGCTGCCATCTTTCGCGAGCGTGCCTTCCACGATCACCTCATCGCCCACCTTCATCGTGTTGCGCGTCCAGCCGCTACGCTCCAAGCCGTTCGGCGGCCCCATTTCCAAGGACCAGTTGGCGATGTTTCCGCTATCGTCGGTCACGTCCAGATAGAAGTAGACGTGCGGATTCATCCACTCCACCTTCGTGACGATGCCTTTCAGCGTCACCGACTTCTTGCTGTCGTACTCGGCGGAGAAGGAATGATGCGCCGGTAGCGGCGATACCGCGAGCAATAAACCAAACACCACAGCCAACAAACCGAATGAGCTCGATTTCATCGAATCTTCTCCTTTGCCAGTCATTATATGTCAGTGCGCGCCCGGGCCCACCATGTGCGGCTCGTCCCTGGAATCGTCCTGGCAGAAATACTCCGGGATGTCCTGGTCCGCCACCCAGCTGAGCGTCCAGGCGCTCGTCCAAGGCCGCGTATAGGTGCCCGGATCGTCCACGCGCACTTCGTACCGCAGCGTATTGAAATCCGGCCGCGAAAATCGTTCGGTTAGGTGCAACGCCTCGGTATGCGGCAGCCCGCCGTTTGAAAACCAGAACCGCTCGACGAATGCGTTCGATTCCACCACCAACGTGTCGCCTTCCCAACGCCCCGACGAGTAGCCGAAATAAGTCGGAGTTACATCCTCACTGTTCGGCAGCGCGCGCCCGTCCAGGTTAATAAGCCGCCAATTGCGATTGCCGCCGCCCGACATCACAAACAAGCGCGTGCGTTCTGGTTGCTCCAGAAACTGCACGCCGTGCGCCACTTGAAAAATGCGCGGCCCACCCGGCGGCAGACAACTGAGCATCGGGTCGTCTTTCAAGAGCGTGCGCTGTCGATACTCGTACAAACCCTTCGCCCAGGGCTGGAACGGCGCAACCTTGTCCGCGTCATTCAGGTTCGCCAAAAGCCCGTCCTTGTCCATTCGGATTTTGCCGGCCGTAGTCTCAACCAAGCTGGACGCGCTTGGATTGGCCCAGTAACCCATCTCGCCCGGCACCACGCCCAGCCTGGGATGCCCATCGGGCCAGCGCGGCGTTGGTTTCGCTTGTCCTCGCGCGGGTGTCGCCTCCACGTCCGCCGCGTCCGTCAATTTCTTTCCGCTGGCCAGCACGATGGTTCTGCCGCTCGCGAGTTTGCTTCCGTCGCGCGCCAGCCACCCATCGACGGTCACCGCATCGCCCACGTGGATCACGTCGCGTGTCCAGCCTGCGGTGCGAAGCTCGATCGGGCTGGCCCACTCCACCGCCCAATTCACAGTCTCACCGCTTGCGTCCTTCACATCGACATACAGCAGCGCGTGCGGATTATTCCACTCGAACCGGGTAACAATTCCGCGGACAGTAACCGACTTATGCTCGTCAAATTCCGCCCGCAGCTCATGGTGCGCCGACAGAGGCAGCGCCAACATCACGACATACGCCAGGGCCAAGGGAAGCTTTACACTCAATGCGATTGTCCTTTGCCGTAGTTCTTCGCCAGGTAGTCAAGAATCATGGACAATTCATCGTCAGTCACCGGCGCTCCTTCGGAGATCATCCCTTTCGTCAGCCCTCGCCACTCCTCGCGGCTGAGCGCCTGCCCTTGCAGCCGGTCCAGATTGTGGCAGTAGGTGCAGACGTCTTGCACCAATTCGCGGCCGCGATCTTTTGTGGCAGGCTCATTCCGCGCAGCGGAAGCGAACACCAGGGCGGCCGTAAATGCCAACACTCCGAATCCCATCGAGCTTAATCTCTGGTGAGCTTGAAGTCGCCCTTCATCGGCCCTTCGCTCCAGGTGCCAGTGATGGTGCGGTTATACGACCCGATATTGTCCAGCTTGCCATCGATCACAATGTGCTTCTGATCTTTGGTGTCAGCCTCAAAGTGCACGGTCCAATTGGAAGCGTTCAAGTCGGCCACCTTCAATGGAACCGCGTTCCGCCCGGGATTAATCGTGCCCTCAACGGTTTTGGAATTCCACTTCATGTAAATGAAGATGGGAATTTTCTGATCGGCGCTCGGGTGCCATTCGCCGTGCCAGGAACCGGTGAGCGGATGTCCTTCCTGCGCCCACGCGCTTACACCCAAGGCAAGAACACCAAGCCACAAGATAGATCGTCTGCGCATTGACTTGACGCCATTCTATAAGGCGGCCCTTACGAACGCAAGACGCAGGATTCTGGCCGCCTGCATCATGTATGATGACTGACCGAAGGGCTTCATTCCATCTTGAGCCACAGGGAGGGCAGGTTCATGCTCCACGTCAGGGGATTTTACATCGCGGCCGGCGCGCTGCTTGCGACGACGAGTGTCGCTTTTAGTCAGCCGCTGCCTCCGGCGCCACCAGCGCCCATGCCCGCGGTACTGCGCGATTACGCGCCCGTCACCGCCCAGCGTCTCACAAATCCTGAGGACAGCAACTGGCTTTCCATCCGGCGCACCTACGATGGCTGGGGCTACAGCCCGCTTGACCAGATCACCGCGGCCAACGTCAAAAACTTGCGGCCCGTTTGGATTTTCTCCACCGGCGAAACCAAAGTCCACGAATCGGCGCCGCTGGTCAACAACGGCGTCATGTTCATCTCAACACCGAACAACCAGGTGATCGCGCTCGACGTCCGCACCGGCAATCTGCTGTGGCGCTACAAAAGGCCGCGCCCATCTGGAGCCGTTGTCGCGCACGATACCAGCCGGGGTGTCGCGCTCTACGGCGACAAGCTTTACTTCGCCGCGGGTGAAGCCGTCCTGGTTGTGCTGGATGCGCGGACCGGCAAAGAAGTCTGGACTACCGACGTAGCAGACAGTAAGGCCGCGTATTACATTACGCTCGCTCCGCTGATCGCAGGAGGAAAGGTGATGGTGGGCGCATCGGGCGGCGAGTTCGGTATCCGCGGCTTTGTGGCCGCATTCGATCCTGAAACCGGCAAGGAACAGTGGCGCACCTACACCATTCCCGCGCCTGGACAACCTGGCAGCGAGACTTGGCCGAAAGGCGACCAGTGGAAGACCGGCGGCGGCTCGGTGTGGGTGACCGGCAATTACGATCCCGCAACGAATCTCGCTTATTGGGGCGTCGGCAACGGCGGCCCTTGGATGGGCGATCGGCGTCCCGGCGACAATCTGTACACCTCTTCAACGCTCGCTTTGGATGTCGCCACCGGCGCGATCAAGGGGCACTTCCAATACAACCCGAACGAGTCGTGGGATTGGGACGAAGTCTCACCGCCCATCCTGGTCGATTTCCAGCGCAACGGGCGCACCTTCAACGGGCTGATCGATGTCGCGCGTGATGGCTATGTCTGGTTCCTCGATCGCGGCGATTCCACTACCGGCGGCCGTATCAAATTTATCGAAGGCAAGCCTTACGTCCACCAGAACGTGTTTCGCGGCTTGGATCCGGAAACCGGGCGTCCCGACGTGGATCCCGCCCACAAGCCGGGTACGGGAAAACAAGCGGACTATTGTCCGGAATTGCACGGCGGCAAGAATTGGCCCCCCATCGCGTTCAGCCCCAAGACGCGCATGATCTACATTCCCGCCAACAACAATATGTGCGGCACATCCATGGGGACCGAAATCGAGTATTCGCCGGGCAAGGGATTCACGGGCGTCCAGATCGATCCGATGACAATCACTGCCGGCGCCGATCACTTCGGCGAGGTCCAGGCCTGGAACGTCGACACTGGCAAGCAAGTATGGAAGTACAACTATGCGAAGAGTCCCAACTGGGGCTCCATGCTCGTAACCGGCGGCGGAGTGGTGTTCAGCGGTGGAACGAACGATCGCAAGATCCACGCGTTTGACGCCACCACGGGCCAGCTTCTGTGGGACTATCCCACTAACTCTGGCATCCTGGCGCCCCCAACTTCTTTCACCGTCGATGGCAAACAGTACATCGCCGTTCATGCCGGCTGGGGCGGCGATTCACGCGGCGTGCAAGCAAACCTGAACCGCGCGTTTCCTGGCGAATACCCCGAGGTCCCCGAAGGCGGAGCCGTGTGGGTCTTCGCCCTGCCCTAGGAATAGACCACTAACAAACTTACGACGTACCTTCAAAGGCGTCGAGCATCTCGCCCGGCAACGGCTTGAAGAACGATTTCGTGATTTTAAGCTTGTTCTTAGCGAGACCGATCGATCGTTTAGCCTTCTTTGCAGAAGGTTTCGAGCGCTTTGTCTTGGCACGCTTCTTCGACTGATTCATGCTTACCTCATCGGCGCAACAAACGCCAAATGCCGCGCAAACAGCCAGCACAGGAAAAACACGATGGGAGCTTGCACCACCAATTGCAGCAATCCGTATCCCACCAGATCCCGCGCCCGCAGCCGCAAAATCCCCAACAGCGGCAGCATGAAAAACGGATTGATCAAATTCGGCAGCGCTTCCGACGCGTTATAAATCTGCACCACCCATCCCAGATTCACATGGTGCTGGATGGCCGCCTGCAAAACATAAGGCGCTTCGATGATCCACTTGCTTCCGCCCGATGGAATGAACACACCTAGCGTTGCAGAATACAGCGCGACGAACAACGCAAAAGTGTTGTGCGTACTCACCGACGCCAGCAGCCGCGCGGCTTTATCGGAAAGTCCGGTGCCGACGATCATTCCAAAAATCACCGCGTAAAGCGGAAACTGTATGATCACGCCCGCAGTCCCCGGGACGCATTCCATCACCGCGCGAAGGAAACGTTTGGGACGCCACTGTAGCAGCAACCCGGCAGTAAGGAAAATCAAATTGAAAGTATTCAGATCCAATGCCGCCAGCGCCCCCTGCGGCGACGTTCGAAATAAATCCACAAGATACACCACCAGCAGCGCTACAACACAAATGGTCAGCACCGGACTATATTCCAACCATTCGCCAGGCTTGGTCCTAGGCTCGAGCTCCAACTGAAACGGCTCCCATTTCAGCCCGTAAGACTCCGCGGTGCGCGCTTTTTCAGCCGCTGGCGTGGACATGTAGGCTACCGAAATTCCAGCCACGATCAGCACCGCCGCCATCAACAAACTGGGCCACAAAAAAATGGTGCCGGTGAGCGGAATCAGGCCGCTGATCGCCAGCAAGCGGGGCGGAATCGCGCTTCGAGTGGCCATCAACATTGCCGCCGAAGAAGAAATCCCCAGCGCCCATACCGTTGCTCCCCCGACATAGGCGGCGGCGCCCGCGGCGCGATAATCCAGGCCTTTGACGCGCTGCGTGAGCTGCCGCACGAACAATGCGCTCACGATGGGACTCATGCCCCACGAAATAAGCGCGGTCAGTTCCGAGAAGACAGCCACCAGCACAATCGCTTGCCGCGGAGTCTTCGGAACGCCGGCCAGCTTCTGCATGCCCCGCTGTACCAGCGGCGTGGATGCCACCACGTAGCCGCCGATAATGATCATCACCATTTGCATGGTGAATGGGATTAGCGACCAAAAGCCTTTCCCGCCCTGGATGGCCAAGTCGGAAGGTTTTTCTCCGGCCACCACTCCGATCAGGAATACGAGAACGATGCCGATGAGCGCAAAGACCAGCGGATCGGGAAACCAGCGCTCGCTCCAATTGGAAAGTGCGACGCCGACGCGCGCGAAACGGTTTTGCTGTATCAAGCTTCTCCGCGCGACCAGGCGACGACGTCGAACCCATCGGCCACGCGGATGAAGATGTTGGTCACGGGCGTTAAAATGCGCGTGATATGACCCTTGCCTTGCAGGTCTTCCAGGAACACGATGTCGCCAGTATGAATGGCGTGTTTCTTACCGCCCGATACTTCCACCTCAATCTCGCCCGAAAGCGAAATAGAGAATTGCCGTCCAGGAGCCCGGTGCCAATCTTCCACCGAGCTGGATGTGTATTCGGCGTAAGTCAATCCGGTGACGGCCGCAGAATCGGTCCGTCGCGTTCGCCCCGGCTTGGTCGCAATCGGCAGCTCTTGGATTTGCGTGTTGCCATCGGCGTCCGTATAGATGCGCAACACACGTTTGCCGGCGGCCGGCGAACCTTCCTGTGCTGTGGCCGTCGTCCCAAATGCGCCCGCGATGGCCGCGATTCCGCCCAAACTGAGTAATTCTCGCCGTTCCATAGATTCTCCCGGCGGTCATTTTATCAGACGGCTCGTCGCTTCTCCATCAGCTGCGACGCCAGCTGGCAGCTTTGCTCCAGATAATGCGCCAGCTCAGGATTGCCGCCGGAGAGCGCCCGCAATTGTCGCGGTAGCTCGCGCGGCACGGGGTACGCTCTGCGCCCTCCTTTTAGAAAAGAACGCAGCGTGCGTGTCATTTGGCGTTCCAGCAACGTCGCCGAAAGACCGGGCGAGATTCGCGCGTGACGCAGCGATTCAAATGCCACGTGGAGCAGCGCGAAAAGCAGCGTCCCAGTGCAGGTTAATGCCGCAAGATAAAACGGCTTGAGAGGCCGTTCAATAGCGACCGCGCGCCGCCCTCGATATTCCACTAGACTTTTCGCTTCGCGAATCGCCAGAGGATCGCCTTCCACTACGTAGCGCTCGTCGTCAAACCCTGGAATCGGGGCGATGGATCCAACCGAGGCGCCGCGCGCCGACAGTTCGCGCAGTTCGCCGCTGTCGAGCCAGGTGCTGCACAGAACCACGGCTTTGCCTTTCCACGAGATTCCGGCCGACGCCATTTCCCTTACTACGCTCGCCACCGTTTCTTCCGGTACGCAAACCAAAATAAGAACACACGATTCGAATTCCGCATAATCCTTAACAGGATGGCCGGCCTGCAGCATATTGGCAATGCGGCTGGCTACGCGATACGAGGCCGATTTCACGGGACCGAGGCGTTCCGATAGCCACCAGAATCGCGTCAGCGGAGAGTCGGTGAGGCTACCCGTGCCGATTAGGCCCACCGACTGGGCTTTCTTCATGAATTCCGAGTGATTTTAGCACTTTTATGCGGTCACGAAGTTGAGCAGCCTTCTCAAACTCAAATCTTTTCGCCGCATCGCGCATGCTTTCTTCCAGCTCGGACACGAATTTCTCCCGTTGCTCGGGCGTCCATTCTTCGGCCGGATCTTCGGGCTCCACGGGAATGGTGACATAGTCGCCCTCGGCGATCCGCACCAGGCTCATGTCGATGGGCTTGATGATGGATTGCGGGGTGATGTTGTTTTGCTCGTTGTATTGCTCTTGAATCGCGCGCCGGCGATTAGTTTCCTCAATGGCGCGCTTCATGCTTGCCGTATAAACGTCGGCATAAAGAACCGCGCGTCCGTTGAGGTGGCGCGCGGCGCGGCCCATGGTCTGGATCAGCGATCCTGTCGAACGCAAAAAGCCTTCTTTATCCGCATCCAGGATGGCCACCAGTGAGACTTCCGGCAGATCCAAGCCTTCGCGCAACAGGTTGATACCGACGATCACGTCCAGCTCTCCGCGCCGCAGATCGCGCAGGATCTTCATGCGGTCGAGCGCCCCAATTTCGGAATGCAGGTAAGCGCACTTGACGCCGACTTCGGTGTAATATTCCGAAAGATCTTCCGCCATCCGCTTGGTCAAAGTAGTCACCAGAACGCGCTCGTTCAATTCCACGCGCCGCCGGATTTCGTGCAGCAGGTCGTCTACCTGGCCTTTGATCGGACGCACGTCGATTTGCGGATCAACCAAACCAGTGGGCCGGATGATCTGCTCCACCACCACGCCCGCCGATTTGGTGAGCTCATAAGGGCCCGGAGTCGCGGAAACATACAGCACCTGATTCACGCGATTTTCGAACTCTTCAAAGGTCAGCGGGCGATTATCCATCGCGCTCGGCAGCCGGAATCCATAATTCACCAGCACCTGTTTACGCGACCGATCGCCATGATACATGCCTTGCAGTTGGGGAATAGTCTGGTGGCTCTCGTCAAGAAAGAGCAGATGATCGTTCGGCAAGTAATCGAGCAAGGTGGGTGGCGCTTCCCCGGGCAGACGTCCCGAAAAATGGCGCGAATAATTTTCGATGCCGTGGCAATAGCCGATCTGGCGGATCATTTCAAGATCGAACATCGTCCGCTGGTAAAGGCGCTGGGCCTCCACGATTTTGCCACCCTTTTCCAGCTCCTTCTGCCACCATTCCAGCTCCGTCTCGATGCTGCGCAGCGCGCTCTCGCGCGATTCCGGCGTCATCACGTAATGCGTCTTGGGATAAATGGGCAGGCGCAAATAAGTCTGCCGCACCTGTCCCAGCATTGGATCGATCTGGCTGAGGGTAGCCACTTCGTCGCCCCACAGCTCGATGCGATACGCATTATCGTCGTAAGTCGGAAAAACTTCGATCACATCGCCGCGCACGCGAAAAGTTCCGCGCGTGAAGCTGTTATCGTTGCGCTCATAAAGAATCTCCACCAGCCGCGTAAGGATCTGCTGGCGCGAAATCTTCTGGCCCTTTTCGAGCATCAGTAGCATGCCGTAATAGGCTTCGGGCGATCCCAGGCCGTAGATGCAGCTGACGCTCGCGACAATCACGCAGTCCCGGCGTTCGAATAGCGAGCGCGTAGCCGAAAGCCGCAGCTTGTCCAGCTCGTCGTTGATAGTGGCTTCTTTTTCGATGTAGATGTCGCCGGATGGCATGTACGCTTCCGGCTGATAGTAGTCGTAATAACTGACGAAGTACTCGACGGCGTTGCCCGGAAAGAACGTCTGGAACTCGTGATATAGCTGCGCGGCAAGCGTCTTATTGTGCGCCAGAACCAGCGCCGGACGGCCGGTCTTCTCGATCAACTGCGCCATGGTGTAGGTTTTGCCCGAACCCGTGACGCCCAGTAGAGTTTGATGTTTTTCGCCGTCCAGTAAACCCCGGAAAAGCTGGTCGATAGCGGCGGCCTGATCGCCACGCGGACGGTAATCCACGCCCAAATGAAACGCCATGCTTCTAGGATAGCGGGTACGTCAAATCGGCCGTCCGTCAGCGGCTACGACACGTGTCCGATGGGGCCGTCGGCGGCACGAAGAACCGCGTCTCCACCTCTTGGTCTCCGCTTGGTTCGGGACTTTATATACTCGTGTCTGGTATCTCGGCATTCTAAATCAAACCGAGAGATTGTAACCGCGCAGGAACGGCAATCGCGATAACACAACCGCTATTTACTCAAAATAATCCCACTTTTGCAGGATCTACTGCTTCTCCACTTCCTTTTGAGGTTTGAAATCCGTCGCCAGGCGCTGCCCTTCCGCCACTTGTGCCGGCTTAAGCTTCTTCGCGATCAAATCGCGCTGCGTAACGCATCCGCCATTGCCCTTCGCCGCGCAGATATTTAACCACTTGTAAGCTTGCAGCAAATCGCGTTTCACGCCTTGTCCGGAACCGTACATGGCCCCCAGATTATGTTGCGCTTGTACGTAGTCTTGTTCAGCGGCACGCCGGAACCAGTTGGCCGCTTCCGCTGAACTCTGCGGAACTCCATGCCCGTCCAAGTACAAGAGTCCAAGATTAAATTGAGCGATCGGATCGCCCGCTTCCGCCAGCGGACGCCATTCCTTTGCCGCCCCCACGTAGTCGCCTTTTTGGTAGGCGTCCACGCCGGTTTGGAAATCGGCGAGCGCGGGCACCGCGGCAATCCCGGCGGCCAGCGTCAAAAGCGTCAAGAAAGTGGGGAACAGCGACAGTCGTCTGCTGGACAGTCTTCGCATGGAGAAAACACTCCTATTCGTATTGAAGCACATGGGCGCGATTTCGTTTCCTTTGCGTGTAACGCATTTTCGGCCGCTAAGGCTCCAATAGAAACCTTTTAGATTCTTCAAGAAACAGCTCTAGCCGATCGTGATGCACCCAATGGCCCGCATCCGCCACCTTAAGCACCCGGCGATTGGGGATGACCAAAGCGCGTTCGTCCGTATCCGGGTCGGGAAGCCAGCTCTCGCGCCCCCACACCAGCAGGGCCGGACAAGTGATCTCGGAATAGATGGCGCGCTGCTCGTTCATATCGTGGCCATAAGGCGGAAGACAGCGTACATAGTTATCGAATTTCCAACTTAACGAGCCATCGGCGTTCCAATTGGTGCCGTGCAGCGTGAGATGTTGCGCCACTTCCTCGGACAGATGCGGATTGGCCTCTTTCATTCGCTCCACCGCGGCTTCCAAGTTTGGATAACTGCGCGGCTCCAATTTATCGGTCTGGCGCACGCTCTCCATCCAAGCCCGCATGCGATCCGGCGCTGGCTTATGAATGCGGTGGGCGGCGGGAAGTCCCAGTCCTTCGATGGCGATAACTTTTCGCACCCGGTCGGGATAAAGGCCCGAGTAGAGCAGCGTCAAGATCCCTCCCAGGGAATGCCCTATCAAGGAAATAGGCGCTGCGCCAAGAGTATCCACCAGAGTGGAAACGTCGAAGACATGTTCGGCGACGCTATAGAGCGCTCCCGGCGCCCAGGCGCTATTGCCATGGCCTCGCAGGTCCATCGCATACACGTGAAAATGCTCGCGCAAAGACCGCGCCACCCAGTCCCAGTTCCGCGCATGGTCCAAACCGCCATGCACCAGCAGCAGCGGCGGCAGGCGATCTTGCCCCCAGTCCCAGAACTGCAGCTTCAAGCGATCGGAATAGTAATAGTGAGAGACCGGTTCCAATCCAACTATTGTAAGGACAACGTCGCCACGTCCGCCGGATTGAAGCCCAGCTTCAGCAGCTTACATCTTGCCCAGCAGCGTTTGGTCCCGCACTTCGGCGTGATGGCGGACGTCGATACCCTTCATCAGAAACAGGACGTCCTCGGCGATATTGGTGGCGTGGTCGGCGATGCGCTCCAGGTTGTGGGCGATGAACATCAGGTCCACCGCGCGCGGGATCGTGGTGCTCTGCTCCTGCATGAACGCCACCAGTTCCTTGTAAACTGCGTCGCGTAGCCGATCCACCTCGTCGTCCGACAGCAGGACACCGCGGGCCAGCTGCTCATCGCGTTTCACTAGCGCATCCAGGCTCTTGCGCACCATGTCTTCGGCCAGGCTGGCCATTTGGGGAATGTCGATCAGCGGCTTTACCGGTGGCTCCCGCATCAACGAAAGGGCGCGCTGGGTGATATTCACCGCTAGATCGCCCATGCGCTCCAGGTCGCCGTTGATTTTGATGACAGCCGTGAGAAATCGCATATCGCGCGCCATGGGCTGGTAAAGCGCCAGCAGACGCGTGGCGTACTCATCAATCTCGATATCTTTCTGATTGATCAGCGCCTCTTTCCATAAAACCTCTTTGGCCGATTGCTCATCGCGATGCACCAGCGCATCGACGCTTTGATGGATCGCCGATTCCACCAGGCCTGCCATCTCTAACAGGCGGCTCTGCATTTCGTCGAGTTCTTCTCTGAAGTGAATCATAAGGCTCAACCGAACCGTCCTGTGATGTAATCTTCCGTTTCTCTCTTCGAAGGACGCTTAAAGATGATCTCAGTCTTGTCGAACTCAATCAAGTTGCCCAGCAGAAAAAACCCGGTAAACTCGGCCACGCGCGCCGCTTGCTGCATGTTGTGCGTCACAATCACCTGGGTGCACTGGTCTTTCAGGGTGAACAGCAAATCCTCGATCTTGGAGGTGGCTATCGGATCGAGCGCCGAACATGGTTCGTCCAACAGCAAAACTTCCGGATCCACCGCCAAGGCACGCGCGATGCACAATCGCTGCTGCTGGCCGCCCGACAGACTGTAGGCGGATTGATGCAGCTTGTCCTTTACCTCGTCCCACAGAGCGGCGCGCTTCAGGCTATGTTCGACTATATCGTTCAGAGACCGCCCCGCCTTCAGTCCGTTTACCTTAACGCCATAAGCGATGTTGTCGAAGATCGACTTCGGGAACGGGTTGGGCCGCTGGAACACCATCCCCACGCGCCGGCGCAGTTTGGTGACGTCCAGTTCCAGCACATTCTGGCCATCCAGCAAGACCTGTCCTTCATAGCGCGCGCTTTTCACGGTTTCGCTGATCCGGTTCAGCGTGCGCAAGAACGTGGATTTCCCGCAACCCGAAGGACCGATGAGCGCCGTGATTCGCTTCTCGGGAACTTCCAGGTTGATATTATGCAGCGCGTGAAAGGCGCCGTAGAAGAAGTTCAGACCCGTGGCCTGCAGCTTAGGCTTTGCGGCTACCTCGGGCTGTACGCCGGAGGGCGCAGATGGCGGAGCGGTGATGTCACTCATTTTTGCAGATTCCGGTGTGGCAGCCATATTCTTAGGTTACTACCCCCTTTGGGCGGACGCTCCGCGAGACAACACCCAGCGGGAGGCGATGTTTGCGATCAAAACAAGAATTAACAGTACCAGGCCCGCAGCCCAGGCTTGACGGTGCCAGTCGTCATACGGCGAGATCGCGTGGGTGTAAATCATGACCGGCAGCGAGGCGGTCGGTTCGCCCAGTTTAGCCGCCCAAAACTGATTGTTGAAACTCGTAAACAATAGTGGCGCGGTTTCTCCGGCGATGCGTGCTACACCCAGGATCATTCCGGTGAGGATACCTTGTTTGGCCGCAGGTACGATCACCGAGAAGATGGTGCGGGTTCTGCTCGCACCCAGCGCGAGCGAACCTTCGCGGAGCGAATTGGGAACGCCTCGCAGGAATTGTTCGGTGGCGCGCAGGCCAATGGGGATCATCATCAGGCTCAAGGCAAAGCCGCCGGCCCAAGCGGAGAAGTGGTGCATGGGTACCACGATAACGGTCCAGGCGAAGATTCCTATGACGATGGAGGGCACACCGTTCAGCAGGTCGGCAGTGTAACGCACCAACATTGCAAATGTTTTGCCGCCGAACTCAGCCAGGTAGACGCCACCCAGGAATCCCACTGGAATGCCAATCAGAGCCGCGATCAGGATCACTACGCCACTGCCCACGATGGCATTCGCCATGCCTCCGCCAGTTTCGCCCGCAGACAACGGCAACTTGGTGAAGAAGTCCCAATTCAGCGATCGCCAGCCATTGAAGGCGAGAAAACCCAGGACCAGGAACAGCACGGACGATGTCAGCACGGTGCAAATACCCGTGAGGGTCAACATGATGTTGTTCAGAATGTTACGCCGCTTCAACCGATCCATTAGTCCTGCCTGGATCCTTTCCTGGTGGTCGCGATAATCAACAATTGGGCAGCGGCATTGAGGATCATGGTGAGCGCGAATAGCACCAATCCCAGCTCGACCAGGGCGCTGAGATACACGTCACCGGTGGCTTCGGTGAACTCATTGGCGATGATCGCAGCAATGGTGTATCCCGGCGAAAGCAAAGAGGCATGAATGCCGGTGTCGTTGCCGATGACCATGGTGACGGCCATCGTCTCTCCCAGGGCACGGGCCAACGCCAGGAAAATTGAACCGATAATGCCCAGCCTGGCGAACGGTACGACGACCTGCCAAGTGGACTCCCACTTAGTTGCCCCTAGCGCGAGCGCCGCCTCGCGTTGTTCGCGCGGAACGGCCAGCAGCGCTTCCCGCGAGATCGAAATAACAAAGGGAAACGTCATGGTGGCCAAGGCCATGCCGGCAGTGAGATAGCCGACTCCATAGGCTGGGCCCTGGAACCAGGGCAGATAGCCCAGCGTATCCTTCAGGAACGGCTCGATGTATTGGCGCATGAGCGGGACCAATGTAAAGATCGCCAGCAGGCCGAGAATCACGCTGGGCACCGCAGCCAGGAGTTCCACCAAGAACGTGCACGAGTTGGACAGTTTCGGCGGCGCCAGTTCTGCAAGAAAAATCGCGGCGCCCACCCCCAACGGAACCGAAATGATGAGCGCGATGAAGGACGTCAGCACTGTTCCGTAGATGAAGGGGAGTGCGCCGAACTGCTCGGCGACGGGGTCCCAGGTTCTTCCCGTCAGGAAGTGGAAGCCGAACTTTGCGCGCGAGGGGCCGGAATGGATCCACAGCTCATAGACCAGGAAAACAGTGACGATTAGTACAGTGGCCGCAAAGAGGAAAGTGACGAGGTGGGTGATCTGATCCCCGTCACGCCAAAATTTGACCAGCTTCCGTGGACGTAATTGCGGAGGCGCGGTGATTACGGATGTTCCCATTCCGGATTTCTTACTTTATCAGAGCGATCTGCTTCATTTCTTTCGCGACTACCGGCTTGGGAAGTGGCGCGTAACTCATTCCTTCGGCGTCGGCTTGCCCTGTGGTCAACATCCACTGCAAGAAGTCCGTGATCGATTTTTTCTTGGTCGCGTCGCCGATCTTATCCGGGATCAGCAGCCAGGTAAAGCTCGAAATCGGATAGGCGTTCTTGCCCGGAGCATTGGTGATGGAGACGCGGAAGTCGGCTGGCATCTCTTTAGCGGCGCCCGCGGCAGCCTCGGTAACGCTGTTGAAGTCCGCCTTCACGAACACGTCCGCAAGATTCTTGACAGAGCCGTATTCCATTTTGGTCTGGACGGCGTAGATTAACTCGACGTAGCCGATAGAATTCGGCGTCTGCTTCACTAATCCGGCCACTCCTTCGTTGCCTTTCCCGCCCAAGCCAACTGGCCAATTTACGGACGTGTTGGCGCCTACTTTCGATTTCCACTCTGGGCTGACCTTGGAGAGATAGTCGGTCCAGACGAAGGTTGTGCCACTACCGTCCGAGCGATGAACCACGGTGATGTCCTCGTTGGGTAGTTTCGCTCCGGGGTTGTCCTTCACCAGCGCCGGATCGTTCCACTTCTTGATGGCGCCAAGGAAGATGCCAGCCAGAGTAGCGCCCGAGAATTTCAGGTCCGCTGCCCCCGGCACGTTGTAAGTGGGGACGAGACCGCCGAGCACGGTTGGAAAATGGAGCACTTTGTATTTGGTGACCTTCGACAGTTGTTCGTCGGTCATGGGCATGTCGGAGGCGCCGAAGTCTACCGTGCCTTCCACCAGTTGGCGGATACCGCCGCCCGAACCGATGGACTGGTAATTGATCTGAATATCCGAGTGCGCCTTGTGAAATTCCTCAAACCATTTTTGATAGATGGGGGCGGGGAAAGTTGCCCCCGCCGCATTGATGGTCTCCGCTGGGGCCGCCAACGATCCGGCGGCCGCCAATAGCGTAATCCAAAGTATCTGTTTCCTCATGAATCGAATCCTTCTCTCCGCTTCATTGAAGCGCTAGAAATTCGGTATGCTACCGGGCAGCGTATACCGAATGTCGAAGTAGATCGTGCTGTCGTGTGTTTGGTCCGGACTGTTAGGCGCAATGTACCAAGGGTTACGCGTCAGATATTCGTACTGGCCGATCAAATTGATCGCGCCATAGCGGGGGCTCGCCCAAACGGTCTCGTTGAATCCGAACGTCACTTCCTGAATGGCCTTGTTCTGGCTGTTCGCAGAGCCGACGTATCCGTAACCAACCGGCTTGCCGGTGGCATCGATCTGGACGTTCTTATCGAGGTAGATGCCGCCGTAATAGCCAAACCACAAGAATTTACCGGTCCGGGCTTCGAAGCCGTCCACCGTGCCGCCGGAATGCATCAAGCTCAAGTTGCCGGTCGCCCCCACAACTAAATCCGGCGCTTGGCCGAACAGGTAACGTCCCTCGCCGTCACCCCAGAAGTTGGTGGTGATCAGGCGGAAACCCTTGAAGATTTCACCGTTCATGCTAAAGAGGACGCCGCCGCCGGCCGAGGTGGTGTATTGAGCGTTGCTCAAATTGCTCGGGTTATTGAGAATCTTGAAGGTGCTTAGCACGCCTCCGACTTCGGCGTGGAAGCGCGCGCTGGGATCCCAGGCAAACTTAGTGATGAAGTCAGGCGTCAACTGCGGCGCGCTGTTATAGATGCTGGCCGCATCCAACTGAGTCCCGGAAAGGCTGGTGAGCGAAGCCGGCAGAGTGATGCCGGAACCGCCGGCGGAACCTCCAATATACTGGTCGGGATTTTCAGCCGAAAATCCCCAGGTGGCCGTGTTGCCAAAGTGGTAGAGCACGCGGAAGCCCGGCTGGCGACTCCAAGTTAAGCCCGCCATGTAGTTCACGTCCATGACTTGCGAGTAGAAGATGTCACCCGGCAGCGGGGAGATTCCTCTGCGATTTGGCGTCAGCATGCTCCAGCTTTGTCCGGCCAGAAATTCCCAGCCGCCCTTCCTTGCGTCTATCCAATACAGGCGGATGCGGGGGACGACAGCGCCGTTGGTTACAGTGAGGGAGTTTGAGCCGCTGGTACCCAGGAAGTCGAACTCGTTATAGCCGATGAAATGGGTGCCTTTCCAGTCTCCATCCGCGCGGAAGCCGAGGCGGCTGTTCTGGATACTGAAGTGATCTTCTGAGGTCTTGCCGGCCACCGTATTGTTGTACGGCACGCCGCCAAAATTGCTTCCGATGCCCGATCCGGCATCCTTGTCGCGCCACACGAACGTGGCGTCCATGAAGCCAATGGGGATGATGCAGACACCGCCCAACCGCAAATAAGGCGGCACCGCATTCGCGTCGAGACCAGCTTCGCAGGGGTTGCCGCCGCCGGCTGGCGCCTGTCCACGATTCACCGCGGGTGCAATCACGGGCGCAATGGGCGCGATCGACGGAATGATGGGTGTGGTGCTGGCTACATCCCCCAAGGCCTTGTTTCGCGGAAGTGCGAAATTATCCTGGTTGTCGCGCGCCGGACTGGCGCTGGTGGCTCTTTCTATCAGCTTCTTCTGTTCTTCCATGGCCGACTTGAGAGCGTCGATTTGCTTCTGCTGCTCGGCCAATTGCGCCTTCAGAATAGCGACGTCGTTGTCTGCCGTTACGGGGGCGACGGGCGCGGATACTTGTCCCAGCAGCGCGTTGCCTAACAGAATCGCCGAACACAGAGTTGCAATTCCTAGCGTTTTAACTTTCATCTTCTCCATCCCAAGTTGGGTTTTTTCAAGATTTTTTGTTCCAAAGCGGGCGGTCCTGTATTTGTGGCCGCCTAAGGGAGAATAGCTGTGCCGCGTTAGCGATAAATGACGATTGCGTTAATATCGTGTTACGGTCGGAGGGGGGTAGGAGCTTAGTTACGTAGCAGACTAAGCGGTTGGAAGTTCGATGGTAAATTCAGAACCTTCACCTAACCGGCTGTGTACTTGAATGGTTCCACCCATCTGTTCCACCGCGTGCTTGACAATCGACAAGCCCAGTCCTGTTCCACCCATGGCGCGCGATCGGGCCTTGTCGGCCCGATAGAAACGCTCGAAGATGCGCGGCAGATNNTCTCCACCTGCACTTCGCCGTTCGGACGATTGAACTTTACGGCATTGTCGAGCAGGTTGACAAAAACCTGCTCCAGGCGCAACTCATAGCCGACAACTTTCAAATCTTCCAACTTCTCGCACAACAAACGCACGCCTTGTACGCTTGCGGCCGATTCCACCGTGCGCAGAGCGGACTCGATTGCCGACCGGATCGAAACCGGTTGAGGTGGAGCGATAACAGCCGTGGATTCGAGCTCTGAGAGCGAAAGCAGATCCGAAGCGATGTTCGTCAGCCGAGTAGCCTGAGCCAGAATAACTTCGACAAAGCGCCGGTTGTTTTCTGAATCCTCGAGCGCGCCATCTAGTAACGTTTCGGCGTAGCCGCGGATAGCGGCCAGCGGCGTGCGCAACTCNNCAAGGTCAAACGTTGCTCCACGCGCTCGCCGGTTGAGATCACGGTAGTCATGATCTCGCGCAATCCCGGGTCGCGCACCAGCTCCAGCAAAGGCAAACCCGGAACCACCGGAAGACGCGCGTTCACGGTGCGCGCGAACGAATGATTGCAGAACGTAACGCGCAGGTCTTTATCCACCGCCAGTACGCCTTCCACCATGCTGGCCA
>PKZC01000434.1 GCA_003132905.1 Bryobacterales bacterium
ATCGTCGAGGCACTGCGGTTAGTGTGAACACGCCCTAGTTCGAACAGCGCGTCCCTAGCGCTCGGAATCGGGGTCAACACCCAAGGCCGCGTAAGCCTCCGTGGCCGGAGCACGATTGTCAGTCCAGTTGCAACGCGGCGATCGAGCTGCGCGCGTAAACGCGAGTAACGATGAACCCCACACATGCGCTCAGCAGGCTAGGCAAAAGAACCGCGAACCGGATCGAGTCGAATACCCACGACGCATCGAGGCGCGCGACCTGATGAAAGGCCAGGTATAGTTCCGCGCTTTGAGTGGACGCGACCACGACAAATGAGAGTGCCGGAACAAGCACGCATGGATTCGACCTTTGGGCCGGCAGAGCCACCGTCAGCATCTCGCGAAGTGCATACCACCAGATCTGGGCCACTCCCGCTACTCTCGCGTCGCCCCACGCAGCTTCCAGATCGTCGGCAAAGGCCAATATCATCTCGCTGCCAAACTCGCACCGCAGATCCCGAGGGTAAAGCAGCAGAAGCCTCTCATAAAGCCACACGCTGCGAATCAAAAGCGCGTTCATGATGACGACTCCGCTAATCGCAACCGCATGGCTTTCGACTTCCTGACCATCGTCTCCATGCGCGCCAGCTCGGCATTCAATGCCGTCTTACCGCCGCCGGTCAGCCGATAATACTTGCGGCGGCTATCGCCGTCCTTGGGCCCCGGAACTTCGCGAATCCGATCGGAATCCAGCAGACGCTGAATCGTGGTGTACAGCGTCGCTGGCCCGATCTTGAAGGAATCGTCCGAAAGCTTGCGCGCCTCCTGCATGATTGCGTAGCCATGTTTGTCGCCGGTCGCCAGCGCAAAGAGGATCAGGAAGGCCGCCGGAGCGAGCAGTTGATCGGATTGCTCCATAAGTCACCTAATGATATATCACCACCGGATATAGTTGTCAATAGGGTTTCACGCTAAAATAAAAGTGCACCGCGTGATTTCCCCGGCACCGTTCTCTAGTGACACATCCAGCGATCCGTGATCTGTTCCAGTCGCTCAGCCGCGACCCTGCCTTTCAAGAGGTGGTCAGCCGGCTGATTCGCGATCCCAACGCTCGCCAGTCGCTCTCCGGACTTACCACCACCGCGAAAGCGCTCTACATCGTGCTGTTATGGCAAGCCACCGAACGCAACGTCGTCGTGGTTGTGGATGGCAACAAGCAGGCCGAAGCCCTGGGCGAATTAGTGGACACGTTCTTCGATCTTCTGGTCACCTCCGATCTGCCGCGTCCGCAAACCATCCCTGCCATGGACGTGCTTCCCGCGCAGCGCATGTCGCCGCACAGCGAAATCAGCGAGCAGCGCGCCATCGGCTTGTGGCGAATGGCCTCGCGCAAGACTAGCATCACTATCACCCCCGTGGCGTCGGCACTGCTGCGCACCGAAGGCGCGGAGTTTTATCGGCAGCTGGCGCTCACCTTGCGCGTAGGCGAGGAGATCCCGCTCGAAGATTTGCTCTCGCATCTGGAAAGCATCGGTTACGAGAAGCGCGACCCGGTGGAGATGGTCGGCGAGTATTCCTTGCGCGGCGGAATCCTGGATATTTTCCCCGCCGAAGCCTCAAAGCCGATCCGTATCGAACTGTTCGGCGACTTGATCGAATCCATCCGAAGATTCGACGTAGAGACCCAGCGCTCTGTGATGAAAATCGCAGACACCACGCTATTGCCGCTGGCCGAGTATCCGAAATCGCACGAGCTGTTCCGCGAACTGTCCGATCAAATGGATGTCGCGAGTCCCGGCGATCCGTTTCCGGGCTGGGAATTTGCGGTGCCGCTGGTCCGCCCCCGCAAGCACTCGCTGTTTTCGCTAACCGAAAACCCAGTGGTCCTGATCGATGAACCTGAGCAGGCCGCCGCCGCTTCCGAACGCTTGTGGAAGCGCTTAGAAGAGAAGCCCGATAAAGCATTTCCCTGCCCGCCCGAAGCCAATTTCTACACCTGGCCTGAATTGCGCGAAAGCCTGGAAGGAAACGCCGAAATCGCCCTCCGCGAACTAGACGTCGTTACCATCCACCAATCACTAGCCACCAACCCCGCCGTGACGGCATCGCGGCCTTCCATGGCATTTCACGGCAACATCCAAGCCGCCATCGCCGAAGCACGCAATTTGGTGGAACGCGGTTATCGAGTCGTCTTCTTCGCTCGATCGTCGGGCGAGGTGGAGCGCCTGGCCGACATTTTCCAGGAGTACCAGGTTCCCTTCCAGCTGGGGCTCGATCCGGCCGATGCCACGCGTCCTTATCTCGCCGAACGTTCTTATGTCGCGGGCACCGCGGCTAGCACGTTCCTGGTCAAAGGATTGGTCCGGCGCGGGGTCGTATTTCCCGAGGCCCAAATCGCCGTCATCGGTTCCGAAGATCTCTTCGATTCGTCCGACTTAGTCGCCAAACCCGGCCCTACCAAATCGCAACTTGCCGCATTCACTGCCGACATGGCCGATCTGAAGCCCGGCGATTACGTGGTGCACGAAGCGCACGGCATCGGCCGATTCGTGGGAACGCGCGAGATCGCGCAAGGCGACAACAAGGGCGATTTCATGCTGCTCGAATACGCGGGCGACGCCAAGCTCTATGTGCCGCTTTCGCGCCTGGATCTGATCCAGAAATATCGCGGCGCTGGCGAAGGCGCGGCGCCCGGGCTCGACCGGCTGGGAGGCGTCACTTGGGAGCGCACCAAATCGCGCGTAAAAGCCAAGATGCGCGACATGGCCGACGAGCTGTTGAAGCTCTACGCGCAGCGCCGCATGGCCGAAGGCTTCCAATATTCGCACGATAGCAACTGGCAGCGCGAGTTCGAANNTGGACCGCCTGCTCTGCGGCGACGTCGGCTACGGCAAGACCGAGGTCGCTATGCGCGCCGCGTTCAAAGGGCTCGGCGATGGCAAGCAAACCGCCGTACTTGCGCCCACCACCGTGCTCGCCTATCAGCATTTCGAAACATTCAAGCGGCGTTTTGCGGCCTTTCCGGTTCGCATCGAAATGCTTAGCCGCTTTCGCGACAAGAAGGAGATCGCCGAAGTGCTGGAGGGCTTAGCCGAAGGGAAAGTGGATATCGTCATCGGCACGCATCGCCTTCTTTCCCAAGACGTGGTGTTCAAGGATCTCGGCCTGCTGGTGGTGGATGAAGAACAGCGCTTCGGCGTGCGCCACAAAGAGCGCATCAAGCAGCTCAAGCACAACGTCGACGTGCTCACCATGAGCGCCACGCCCATTCCGCGTACTTTGCACATGTCTTTAGCCGGCCTGCGCGATATGTCGGTGATTGAAACGCCGCCCAAGGATCGCTTGGCAATCCACACCGTGGTCGCGCATTACGGCAAGGAGTTGATTCGAACCGCTATCGAGCAGGAGATCGCTCGTGGGGGCCAAGTCTATTTCATTCACAATCGCGTCGACAGCATTTACATGCGCGCTTCGGCCATTCAGGATTTGGTGTCGGGCGTGCGCGTGGGCGTCGGCCACGGGCAGATGGGCGACGCGGCATTGGAAGCCGCGATCCTTGGCTTCATGCAGCACGATTACGATGTGTTTGTGTGTACTACAATCGCCGAAAACGGCCTCGACATACCGCTTGCCAATACGATGATCATCGAAAACGCGGAGCGCTATGGTTTGTCGGAGCTATATCAACTACGCGGACGCGTGGGACGGTCGAATCGCAGAGCGTATGCATATTTGTTGGTTCCCGCCGACACCGAGCTGAGCGAAATCGCACGCAAGCGACTGGCCGCTCTAAAGGAATTTAGCGACCTGGGCGCAGGCTTCAAGATTGCTGCGCTCGATCTGGAACTGCGTGGCGCGGGAAATATTCTTGGCGGTGAGCAACACGGCCACATCGGCGCAGTCGGGTTCGATATGTACATCAAGCTGCTGGAAGAGACGGTGCACGAACTGAAGGGCGAAGAAGCGCCGCTGCAAGTTCATTCCACCCTCAATCTGGGCCTCGACATCCGGATTCCTTCCGATTACATTTCGGACGAGCACCAGCGCCTGCGCTCCTATAAACGCATCGCCGATGCAAGCACGCCCGAAGCCACGGCCGAGACCCTGGCGGAACTCGAAGACCGCTATGGCCCCGCGCCCGAAGCTGTCCGCCATCTTCTGAAATTCTCCGCACTCAAAGGCTCGGCGCAGAAGCTCGGCATCGAAGCCATCGATCGGCGGGCCGGCGTCCTCAACGTCAAATTCCACAAGGAAGCGCACATTGATCCCGCACGCTTGATGAGCCTGGTAACCGCCACCGAAGGCGCGCAGTTCACCCCAGCCGGAGTGCTGCGTCTGCCGCTGGATGGCGCGCACGATGCCGGGCGAGTTTTAGGGCTCCTAGAGGATCAACTGAAACAGCTTGAGCCCCACCCGGCTACGTCCGAACCGCGCGCGTAAGGAACCCGGTCGAAGGTGAACCATCGCGGCGTGGCCGAAGACCTTCGCGCTAGGAGTGCTTGGCTTCGTAGTCCAGCAGTTTGTGCAACTCACCGTGGAACTCTGGCTTGAGACGCTGGACATGGCCAAGTTCCTCGAGCGCTTTTTCATGGTCACCGCTTTTGAGATAGGCCGCGCCCAGAAAATCCTGAACGTCCACCGAATCTGGATTTAGGTGAGTTTTCGGGGTGGAGTCAAAAATGAAGCCCACAGTATTCGCGGGGATCGGTCACCCACACACTTCGATAAACACATCGAAATGGGTGCAACCAGGTTCGAAGCAATGAGAATCACAAGGAAGCAATGAGAATCACAAGTAAGATGTAATCAGGACGTCTCCAGACGTCTGTACTGCCTCGCCAATCCGCAAGGAGCAAGCGTGTTTCGATTCTCAACTGCCCCTCTATGGTTTGACTTTGTGCTGCCGATAAGTCTGACGTGAGCATGCATCGTGAGGGTATCGGTAGACCTCCTTCTTGAGGAGCGACGAGCGGATCGTGATTGTCTTAGAAGTTTCAGATCAAAAGTACTGACTCTATTGAAAGCATAAATACGGTCGAAAATAGCAGTGAACAAACTTTCAAATATCAAAATCGGTAAAAAGCTGGCCCTGGTGTTGGGCGGCAATGTCGTCCTGCTGGTAGCGATGGCCGCTGCCGGGTTATACGCCATCCGCTCTCTGCACGTCACAAACCAGGCGGTCCAGCAGGAGAGCCGGATGATCGTGCTGGCGCAGAGGATGTCGGGCAATCAAATGGGTATCCAGATGGAACTCGTTAAGCTGCTTTCGGAGATCAAGGACGGAACGAATAGCTGGGACCGAATCCAGGGCATGCGGGACGATTACAAGAAGGCCTTCGAGGAGCTCCGGGCTCGAACCGACACCGAGGAAGGCAAGCATATGCTGCAACAGGCCGTAGACTCTATTGCTCAGCGGAAGGCCCTGTATGTGCCAGTGCAGACTCTGATTGAGAAGAAGAAGATGCCGGAGGCGCGAAAGCTGTTTTCGCAAAAGAATGCAGCGCTCGACGCGGGCGTAGTGGCGGCGCTGGGGGAATTGCAGGGCTACCGTTCGAAAAAGTTCGAGAGCATCATCGCTGAGGCCGAGACCTTTGCCCGCAAGGTTAGATTGTCCCTCATCGGATTCGCTCTGATTGCGATCACAGTGGCGCTGGTCTTCGGTAGGCTGCTCGAAAGAAGCATTGTCGTGCCGCTCGAAGTGGCGATCGTCCGGCTAGGCGAGTTGGCAGATGGGGACGTTTCGCGCGATCTTTCCCCCGGTTATCTGAATCGTGACGATGAGATCGGAGCACTCTCCAAGGCCATCCAGCGCATGTCTGTCAGCCTGCGCGAAATCATCAGGAACATCATCCAGGGGATTCAGGTCTTATTATCCTCAGCTGTGGAATTGTCGGCTCATTCGGGTCAGATGTCGGAGGGCTCGCTGGAAGCGTCGGGCCAGGCCCACGCCGTGGCCGCCGCTGCCGAGCAGATGAGCGCGAACGTAATATCTGTTGCATCCGGGATGGAACAGACCGCCACGAATCTGAACAGTGTCGCCTTGGCGACCGAGCAAATGACCTCCACGATCGGTGAGATTGCCGGCAATTCAGAGAAGGCGCGGGGCATCACCGAGGACGCCAGCCGACAGGCAGCTCGCATCAGTGCGCAGATGAATGAATTGGGAGCGGCGGCACAGCTGATCGGCAAGGTTACAGAAACGATCACCGAAATTTCCTCGCAGACAAATCTGTTGGCGCTGAACGCCACCATCGAAGCGGCACGCGCAGGCTCGGCCGGAAAAGGATTTGCCGTGGTGGCAACGGAAATCAAGGCGCTGGCTCAACAGACTGCCGCCGCCACACAGGACATCAAGAGGCAGATCGCCGGCGTCCAGTCCGCTACCGCGGGAGGAATCAGTGAAATCGGCAAGGTCTCCCAGGTAATCGGGGATGTGACCGCCATCGTGGCATCGATCGCCGCGGCCATCGAAGAGCAATCAACCGCGACGAAAAATATCACGACTAATGTCGCCGAAGCATCCGTGGGTGTAACCGATTCAAACAAACGCGTGTCGGAGACATCGCATGCCACCTCGGAGATCGCAAGAGAGATCGTCGGAGTAGACCATGCCGCGGGCCTGATGGCTAAGGGCAGCGAACAGGTGAAGGCCAGCGCGGCGGACCTGTCCCGGGTTGCCGAGCAATTACAGGCCACATTGGCGCGGTTTAGGGTTTGAGGGCCTCGCATGGCTCGCGGAATTTCGGGATCTCAGTAGGAAGCGACGGAACCGCAAGCGTTGGTAAGCCCGATAGGAAGTTCACAGTTGACGTCCAGACTATTACTTGGTCTCGTCTTAGCAGTAAGCTAGAAGCATGGATGGAGTTCAGGTCATTCTTCCTGCCGAGCTACTCGCGGCGGCTGGCGTGAATCCCGCAGACGCGTCCAGAGGTGCCACCATGCTTCTTGCGCTTGAGCTCTATCGCGAAAACAAAATATCTCTTGGACGCGCGGCCGAATTGTCTCGAACGTCCGTTGAGGCGTTTATGGTTTTCGCCGGCCAGCACGAAGCTTCAATACATTACAGTCTCGCGGATCTGGAAGAGGACCGGCGGACGATTCAACGTCTCAACTCGTGATCGCCGTATCCAATTCCTCTCCCCTCATCACTCTTTCCCGCGCCCATCAACTTGAACTTCTGCATGATTTCTATGCGCAGATAGCGATTCCGCACGAAGTCTACGAGGAAAGTGGTGGTCGCGGGTGCCCGGCTACCTGGAGCCGAAGAAGTTCAGGGCGCACCCTTGGATTCGGGTCCATTCAGGTCGATCGGAACCGCTTGAAGCAGTAAAAGCTGCATGCGTTGGTCTCGGACGTGGCGAGCAAAGCGCTATTTACTTAGCGTCGACCCTCGGCGCCGATTTAGTCCTAATAGACGAAGGGCGAGCGCGGCGCGCTGCAAAGGCTGTCGGACTCGCGGTGGCGGGCTCAATCGCGATTCTCGAACGTGGGGCGATGCTCCATAAGGTCGCGGATCTCCGATCAGTTTACCTGGATCTCATCGCGCAAGGGATACGTTTCGATCCCAAACTTCTGGATCAGAGTCTGGCGACCATAGGGCTCGGGAAACTGAATCCATAGCAGTCCCACTGCTACAATCACCACGTGCGAACGCCCATCCCTGCCCGCTGGGTTGCGATCACCGTTTTCATTTTCGCTTCGGTCCTGAATTATCTCGATCGCCAGATCCTCGCCACGATGGTGGATATTTGGCGCACGCGCCCCGAATTTCCGTTCACGTATGACGATTACGGCCTGCTGCTTTCGGTCTTCTCCATCGCTTACGCGCTGAGCGCGTTATTTGTCGGCTGGTTCATCGATCGCGTGGGTTTGAATCGCGGCGCAGGCTGGGCCGTGGCGCTGTGGGCCGTTGCAAGCTTCGGCACCGGCGCATCGCACAGCGTTCACGAACTGCTGATATGGCGCGCCCTGCTTGGAATATCCGAAGCCAGCGCCATCGCGGCCGTTACCAAAGCGGTTGCGCTCTATCTGCTGCCGCCCGAACGCGCCGTGGGACAAGCCATGAGCCAACTCGGCTTGAGCCTGGGCGCGGGTATCGCTCCTGCATTCGCCGTGTACTTTTCCTATCGCTATTCCTGGCATTGGGCCTTCTATGCTGCCGGAATATTAAGCCTGGCGTGGATTCCGATGTGGCTCGCCACCTCGCGCGTCATCACACCGGTCGAACCTCTTCAGGTCGGCAAGCCCGCGCATTCCTTCGGTCTGCTGCGCGATCCAAAACTGTGGGCCCTCATGATCGCCAACATGCTCGGCATGACCGTCTATAGCCTGTGGGCGAATTGGGCGCCCACGTTTTTGGTGCGCGTCCATCACCTTACACCGCCACAAGCTTCGCACTACACCTGGATCGTTCCTCTAGCGGGCTACCTCGGCGCGCTGCTGGGCGGCGCCATTTCCTGGCGATTGGTTCGCAACGGCCACACTCCCGTCGCCGCACGCAAACGCGCGTGCCTGATTTCCGCCGTCTTTCTGCTAGGAACCATGGCGGTACCGTTACTACCTAACCCGGTCCTTGCCACCGGGGGAATGTCGTTTAGTTTTTTCTGGGTTTGTGCTTGGAGCACCAATCACTACACGCTTCCCATTGATATCTATGGCGCTGGTCGCGCGGCGTTCGGCGGAGCATCCCTCGTATTTGCCTACGGCGTGATGCAATCTTTCGTTTCGCGTCCGCTTGCCGCAGTCATCGAACGCTACGGTTTCGGATTCGTGTGCTTTGCCTTCGCCTGGCTGCCGATAGTCAGCTATCTTCTAGTACATTTTCTGATCAGCGATAATTCAGGCTCCAGCACACTTGTTCAGTCACAAGTCGTGGAAAATGCGCCTAGTACCGCCTAGTCCTTCCGTACTTTGTTCGGCAAGAGGTGGTCAACTAAGGTATTTATCAGGGGTAACCTGAGATCGCTTTCGCTAATCTAACCAATAGACGGCGGAGGCGCTGCCTCTTAAGACTGCTTCGGAAGGATGTAATAGAAGTTATGAAAGTTCAGTACCCCTATCGCTGCGACTACTGCCAGAACCTGAAAGGTCAGACCAACCATTGGTGGCTGCGGCCTCAGGATGCCGAGCAATTCCGCTTAGTCCGCTGGGACCAACAGCTTGCCGACATGGACGGTCACGAACACATTTGCTCGGAATCCTGCGCCTCCAAAGCGCTTTCCAAGTGGTTGGCGCAGGCTAGCGGCAACCAGGTGCATCCGGCGACCAAAGAACGCTCCATGGCCGCTGTTCAGTAGGTTTTCAGGTACGTTAATTCCTTCTTGGCGGCTGCGACTGTCCAGTTGTGCCATGGCGGTTGGTGCATCGTAATTTTTTCAAAACACGCCGCAGCCTCGCGGTAGCGCTTGCTGTTCTCTAGATACTCTCCGTAGTAAAACCAAGCCGTCGGCAGCGAAGGATGATCGCGGATCACCGCTGTCGCCGACGCCTCGGTTTCCGGCAAACGCAGTTGTGCGAAAAGGTACAGCAGGGAAACATCGCGCATCGATTCCAGTTCCGGAAACTTGTCGAGCGCCTGATGAACAACCTGCGCGCTCGCGTTACGATGTCCGCGACGGAACTCGGCCAGCGCCTGGGCGATCCATTCGTCGCGCTGTGAAACTTGCAGGCCCACGACATCCTTGAAAAATGCGAGGGCGATATCGGATCGCGCAATGTTTCCCGCCTCTACCTGCGTGTCCCCTGAGACCACCAGCGCGAGTCTCTTCTCGCTCGGAAATTCAACCTGAACAATAAGCACGGAAGGTGTGTGGCACCAAAGCATGTCGTGGCCATCGTACCTTTGATGGAACCACCCCAGCGCCAAGTGTTCGTGGCTTGCAAACCGCACGGCATCCGGCAGACGACCGACGCGGGCGATTGGCCTCAGCGCATCGACGAACGCAGTATTTTCGAGCACTTCCTCGCCTGGCGTTCCATCGGCGGTATTGTTGAGCACCTGTCCGATCGTCGCGCCGGGCGGTGTGGGTGCCGCGCTATCCAGTAGAGCGTGGGGAATGCGCTCGGCGATCACCGGCGTTTCGCAAGCCGTCTCGGTGATGTTGCCATGGCGCCAAACTACGCGGCCCGATTCGATGATCGCCGCGCGGCTGCCAGGCGCCATGTTGTGCATGTCGAGTTCAAACTTTGCAAATTGATCCCGCGCGGCCACTGGCCACCACACCAAAAACACCGCGAGCCAAAGCTTCACTTTTTGTAACCGATTTTGCGCAGAAAGCCGTGCCTCCATTCGGCATCCGCAGCCGTCTCAACGCCCTTCGGCGACGCTCCGTCAATCACGCCCAGCACTCCCCTGCCCTGCTCTGTCTCGGCCACAATCACCTCCACCGGATTCGCAGTCGCGCAAAAAATGGTGCAGACCTCCGGCGTCTCCAAAATGCGATTCTTCACATTGATTGGAAACCCGCCGCGCAGCGCCACCACGAACATGTGCCCAGCGCCCACCGCGCTCGCGTTTCTGGTTGCGATGGCCTTCAGCTCATCGTCGTTGCCATCGACGCGCGTGAGACAGGCCCCCGACGCTTCATTGAAAGCGATGCCGAACTTCATTTGCGGAACGGTATTGACGATCGCCTCGTAAATATCTTCCACCGTTTTGATGAAATGGCTGTGCCCGACAATCACGTTGCCGTCCGTTGGAATCTCGATCCGAATCGCGTGCAGCTTCATGTCCACCATTAAGCCATAAGCCCTCGGCGGAGGTCACCTTCCGGATTGCTCCGCCAAGTCCGCCAGTTTGGTCAGCGTGGCTGCGAGTCCGCGAGCGGCTTCGGCTTGGAGATCGATCCGGATGACAAATTGGCCGGATAGTTTACCCGTTTCCCTGACAACCAACTTCAGTTCGACCAGGGTGCCGAGCAGCGCCGTGTTCGATGCATCGCCATTTATGGAATCAAGATTAAGAACGCGTCCCGTGTGCAGGTCGGAGATGGCCT
Organism: Bryobacterales bacterium; assembly: GCA_003132905.1. Next base: position 10,974 of record PKZC01000434.1, read on the forward strand.
CGCGTAGCTCGCGCGGGAAGGATATCGTGTTGCCGCGTGGCAAACGCGGAATCGTCTGAGTTTTCCGTTTGAGTTCGCTGCCCATGCGTCAATTATGCCGCAATGGCCGTTCTTTAACAGGCGAAACGCGCGCCTGTGTTATTATGAGGTCTCCGGCCGCTATCTGGGAAGCTGCTGATTTAATTGCACTTATGTCGTACTCTGCGCTGAGTATCGCTCGATTGATCGACCACACGCTGTTGCGCGCGGAGGCCACGCACGCGGACATTTTGCAGCTGTGCACCGAAGCCCGCGAATACAATTTTGCGAGCGTTTGCGTGAATGGCTATTGGGTTCCGCTAGCCGCGTCCCAGCTCGCCGGATCCGAAGTCAAGGTTTGCACCGTGGTGGGATTTCCACTCGGCGCAGCTTCCACCGAAGCGAAAGTGAGCGAGACCGAGACAGCATTGCGCGCGGGCGCGCAAGAGATCGACATGGTGCAGAATATCGGCGCACTGCGCGGAGACGACGACCGGGCGGTGGAAGAGGAGATCGCCTTGGTTGCGGCTGCATCCCATCGCGCGGGCGCCATCGTCAAAGTGATTCTTGAAACTTCGCTGCTCAGTGACGATCAGAAAATCGTCGCGTGCAGGCTCGCCAAAATGGCGGGAGCCGATTTCGTGAAAACCTCCACCGGCTTCAGCTCGTCCGGCGCCACGGTCCACGATGTCGAACTCATGCGGGATGCCGTAGGTCCCGACATGGGAGTGAAGGCCTCGGGCGGAATCCGTACGCTGGATGATCTACTCAAAATGCTGGCCGCTGGAGCAACTCGTATCGGCGCCAGTGCTAGCGTCAAGATCGTACAAGCCGCACGGGCCTCGGAGTCCGGAACTTGACCATGGGCGCGCCCACACCCAAAACCAAAGTTCGTTTTCAGGAACGCGCCGAACTGCTCGATTTTCTCCTGGATGTGTCCGCCGCCACTTCGGAGACGCTCGACCTCGATCGCATCCTGGCGAACGTCGCCGCCATCGTGAAGGACGTCGTTCCGTATGATCTCTTCGCCATCCTGCTCTACAGCGAACGCCAGCATGGGCTGGGTATTCGTTATGCCATCGGCCATCGCGAAGAAGTGGTGCGAAACCTGATGATCCCACTGGGAGAGGGCCTTACAGGAGTCGCCGCGGCAACCCGGCAGCCAGTCTTGTCGGCCGACGTTCGCAGCGATTCGCGTTACCTCCCCGCCCTGGACGCGGTTCAATCCGAGCTCGCCGTCCCGATGTTAACCCGCGGCAAACTGGTGGGCGTTATCGATCTCCAGTCGACGCGCTTGGCCGCCTATCGCGAGCAAGACCGCGCGTTGCTACAGTTGATTGCCTCGCGCGTGGCCGTATCCATCGATAACGCGCGGCTCTATCGCCGTGTCGATCGCCAGAATCGCACGCTCAAAACCCTCGCGCATCTGTCGCAGGAGTTTAGTTCGATTCTCGATTTGGACGAACTGCTGCGGAAAATCGCCACCACCACGCATTCACTCGTGGCCTTCGACGCCTTCAGCATTCTCCTTTTGGATGCCGATCGAAAGGTGTTGCGCCATCGCTTTAGCGAGCGTTATGACCAGCGCGTGGACCTGGACAATATTCCGCTCGGCAAAGGACTCACTGGCGCCGCAGCAGAATCGCGCGAGATCGTGCGCGTGGCCGATGCGCTGGTCGATCAGCGCTATATCGCGTCGCATCCCGATATTCGCTCCGAGATCGCCGTGCCGCTCATCGTGCAGGATCGCGTGGTCGGCGTCATGAATCTGGAGAGCGAGCGCATGGGTTACTTCACCGAAGACCACTCGCGATTGCTGGCCCTGCTCGCGCCCCAGATCGCCAGCTCGGTTGAGAACGCGCGCCTCTACGAAGAAATCGCGCAGCGCGAGCAGTGGATGGATCGCGATCTCAAGGCTGCCCGCAACGTGCAATTGGTCATGTTGCCGAGGGAAGCTCCTGAGATTGAAGGACTGCAGGTGGCCATTCGTCTTCGTCCCGCGCGCGAAATCACGGGCGATGTCTACGACATTTTCGAGCATAGCTCCGGTGAAACCGTATTTCTGTTTGGCGACGTCAGCGGCAAAGGCGCGGCCGCGGCACTTTATGGCGCAATGGTGAGCGGTCTGTTGCGGACACTGGCGCATCGCCGGCGCGATCCCGCTGAGTTGCTGAAGTTGCTCAATCGCGTGCTGCGCGAGCGAATCGTTGGAACGCAATATGTCGCGTTACTGGTGTTGGTTTGGGAGAGCGCTAAGCATCGATTCGTGATGGCCAACGCGGGCGCTGAGCCGCCACTGATCTGCCGCGACGGAAACATCATCAAGCCCAAAGTGGAAGGCGTTCCCGCCGGCCTGCTCGACAATCGCGAGTACGAGGAAATAATTTTCGATACCAAACCCGGCGACGTCATCGTTCTGCATTCGGACGGCATCACAGATCAACCCAATCCGAAAGGCGTCGAGTATGGCACGGCGCGCCTCGGGCGCAAGCTGCAAAAACTAAGCAGTAAGCCTCCCGAGGTAATGGCGAACCAGATACTGGCCGATTTGGATCATTACAAATCCGACGCGCCCACGCACGATGACCAGACGCTCGTGATCTTGAAGGTTACCTGACAAACCCGGGCCGCGTAATGGAATATCGCGATCAAACACTCTATCTAGAAGAACTCCCGCTGGCCGACATTGCGCGGCGCGAAGGCACCCCCAGCTATGTCTATTCGCGCGCCGCAATACTCGAACGGTTTCAGGCTTATCAACACGCTTTCGGCGAAGTTCCGCACAAAGTCTGCTACGCCGTCAAAGCGAACTCGAACCTTTCCATTTTGAAGCTGCTCGCCGAGGCGGGCGCGGGCTTTGACATCGTGTCGGGCGGCGAGTTGTTCCGCGCACTGAAAGCCGGCGCCGATCCCGCGACAATCATCTTCTCCGGCGTCGGCAAAACCTCACAGGAAATCGACTACGCGCTCGAGCACCACATCAAAAGCTTCAACTGCGAGTCCGAACCGGAATTGTCGCTGATCGACTCGCTCGCGGCCCGGCGAGGAATCCAGGCACGGGTTGCGCTGCGCGTAAACCCCGACGTCGACGCTTCCACGCATCCATACATCTCCACCGGACTGCGCCAGCACAAATTCGGCATCGACATCGCCGAAGCAGAAGCGGTCTATGAGCGCGCTCGAGCGCTGCAGAACCTGTCGTTAGAAGCCGTCAGTTGCCATATTGGTTCTCAGATCACCGACATCGCGCCCATGCTCGAAGTGTTCGACAAGATGATCGCGCTGGTGCAGCGTTTGCGCGCGCGCGGGCTGCCCATCCGCTCGCTCGATCTGGGCGGCGGTCTCGGCGTGGCCTATAAACCGGGCGACAAATCGCCCTCCATTTGCGAGTTCATTCAAGCCATGTGCCAACGCACGGCCGGGCACGGCCTCGAAATCCTGATTGAGCCCGGCCGGTCGATCGTTGCCGAAGCAGGCGTGCTGCTCACGCGCGTCCTCTATCGCAAGAGCAATGGCGAACGGGAATTCATCATTGTCGACGCCGCCATGAACGATCTGATTCGTCCCGCGCTCTACCAGTCGCATCACGAGATTATTCCGCTGCGGAAAAATCAAGGCTCAACCATCATCGCCGACGTCGTCGGTCCGGTCTGCGAANNGCGTGCTCGCGACATGCCAAACGTCATGCCGGGCGATCTGCTCGCGGTTTGCACCGCCGGGGCTTACGGTTTTGTAGCCGCGTCGAATTACAATTCGCGCCCGCGTCCGGTGGAGATTCTGGTGGAAGGCGATCGCTTCCGCGTCATCCGCAAGCGCGAAACCCTGGACGACCTCATTCGTGGCGAATAGACCTACAGAATCGGCCAGCGCTTATTTTGCACTTTACGGCTAGGCTGCGGCCCCGGCCCGTCGCTCGATTGCGCGCGCGGCATTGCGTTGTGGAAATCGATCTCCGACATATTGAACTGCAATGGCCGGTCGAGCACCATCTCCATCGTGGTGCCTCTCGCGAGAATTGCGTCGGGTCCACGCGTCAACAAGACGCCGATCAGCCCGGCCGTTGCTCCGGCTGCTGCTCCCAGCCCGGCTCCCATACCCGCATGTCCAGCCGCCGCGCCAGCGAGACCGCCAACGGTGGCGCCTATTCCAGTGGCCTCTCCAACCGTCTTAATGTCGCCTGCTTTGTCGCCCTCGCCTTTGATCTTGCCTTCGGATTTGTCCAACGTCTCAGGCGCGCGCCCATCCAGGCTGCCCATACGAGCGCGGAAATCGCGTGTCACGCCATTTGGCAACGTCAGCGAATCAAAGCGGACGTATAACTCGCCCCGCCCTTTCACCCGGCCCGGACGCTTCACTTCGGTGACCGTTCCAGCCACATAACTGCCGGGAGGGATCACCACATGCCCGTTGACCAGAATCGGGAACACGCTTTCCAGATACACACGCTCGCCGGTAACCGCGGTTTTCGTGCTGACGCTGTTAATCATGCTCAGCGGAATTCGCGTTCCCGTGGTGACGACGAACTCGTCGGGATTGGCCGCTTCGACTCGAGGGGCTGGCGCTGCTGCGGGAGCCGGGGCCTGCTCTTGAGCGCCCAACACAAACGAGACCGCAAATACGAAAAAGGCCGAGCGAAGGTACATCTGGAATGCCTCTCTCCAGTTTAAACGCAAGCCGCGGCTAGCGGGTTTCTGCCACCCGGCGAGCGCCCTTGTGCGCCCTCTTTTCCTTAGTCCCCTTCTCCAGAGGTTTAGGCGCAATCAACTGCAGTGGCGCCGAGGCCAGAAAGAACGCCAGCAACGCCCCGGGCCACAATTGCAGCATAATGCGTTCGAACGACGTGCCGATCTCGAGCCCCAGGTTATCCACATAAAGTACATCCACCACCAATTGCACCGCCAGCGTCAACGCAAGCGCGATTCCTGCCGTAGCCAGCCCCGCGCGATCGCGCGCGTCCATGCCGGTTCCAACCAGGCCGGTTCCAACCAGAGTCCGAAATCGCACCAGATACCAATAGAGACCGAGCGCCAGAAAAATCGGAATCAAGAATCGGCCGAAATTAAACAGGATTATCACCAGCCCTTCCAGCATTACGATCCAGCGTGCCGGTTCGGACAGATGATTCAGGATGGTGGACGCCGGCACGGCCATCCAATCGCCCAGACCGCCAATGCGCAGCTTGAAGAAGATGACCAGCCCCAATGGAGCCGCCAGCCCAAGCAGCAGTCGGAGAAACTGCGGCGCAAGAAGTTTCCCTTCGCCAAATCGGATCAAGGCGATCGCGCGAGCCACCATTACCGCCAGCAGAAAGATGATGCCTTCGTTCCTGCTCCAAGCGGCGAATCCGGCCATCAATCCCGCCAACGCGGTGAAACGCATGTCCTCCGGATGGCGATCCTGCAGACAAAGCAGCGCAAGCGTCGCCAGAATGTAGAAGCTGAGCGGCACATCGCCATACAGTGCGGCGCTCAGTGCAACAAAGCTCGCGGTACCAAGCAACATCGTTCCCGCAAGCAGCGCCGCATTTTTACCACGCAACACGCCCAGCGCGCTCACCAACACACCCGTCGTGCCGAGCAAAAAAAGAAAAGCAATGGCGACCGGTGCATTGGTGGACTCCTGTCCGGCTAGTTTCCAACACAACGCCACCAACCCCGGCAGAAGCAGCGGATAATCAGGATGAGTCCAGCCAAGATCGCTTGAAAAAGCATCGCGCCAGAACGCACCGGCCCGAAACAGGAATCGCGCTTTCAAGTTCCAGATGGACCACGCTCCTTCCTCGCCGTGCGGATTGTATCCTACTGCGCCCAGAAACATGATCAAGGCGAGCGCCGCCGCCAAAATGAACAAGGCGGTCAGATAGCGAGGGACAGCGGGGCCTTCCGCCCAATCGAGCAAGGCGCTTTTTCGTGCCAGTAGAAACAGGGCCAAAGCGATGACAAGAGCCACTCCTATGGCCGCCGGCAGCACGGAGAAACGAACGCCAGCCAGCACCAGCGTCAAGAAGTATAGGCACGAGGCTATGCCAGCGCCTGCGCCGATGCCCAGTGAAAATAGAAAAACATTGTGCAGCGACCAGCGGAGCGGCTGAGGAAACATCCAACGAACGAATCCGAATCCGGCCAGCCAAATCGCCGCCAGCCACAACAGCAGCATCATGGCTTGTCGCCCTGGCACAGCGTCAGGCCGTTACCGATGTTCCGGAGAGGCCGCAGATGATTGGCGGCCAATAGCTTCATGTCCAAGTCTTTGCTGTGATAGTTCACAATCACAAGATTCTCGTGCGTCGATGGCTTGATGATAGCCGGTGCAAGCACGTATTGCGTGAGACGAAACTCGGCCAATGCGCTGGGATCATTGGGCTGAGTGTCCGAAAGATAGCCATAGACGGTATGCGGCGGAATCGTCTTCGGGAAATCGTTGAACCGGTTTTCAAACGCACCAACGCCAAAGGTTTGTCGGCTGTGATTGACGGCTCCTAGAATATCCAACAAGAACCAAAAACTGGAGACCAGGGCGATGGCCGCAAGCGTTATTACCGCGAATCGATGGCGCGCCAAGCCGATCAGTTTAACACTACGGGCACACCGGAAGGTGAACGCCGGTGATGCTGGACGCGCCGTCCAGTTGCAATTGAATTTCCGGATTTGCGCCTGTTGACATCGGCAGTGTCAGGTTGATCTGGTACAAACCGGCAAAATCCGGCGCGACGCCCGCGTAGTCAATCGCGTTCGCGGGAACGGCCGTTCCATCCAGCAATATGGAAAGATTTGCGCCCGCAATTAAAGGCGCTGCCGCCGTTGGCAACTGACCGTACACTGCTGGCGGTGTCACGCTGCCGAGACCGGTGGCATAAAGCACGACAATGTCGCCAGGCCGCGCGGGCGATGCCGGCGTCAGCACCGATCCATCGGGTTCGGTCGCAACAGCATTCTGCATGTCAAGTTGAAACAGTCCTGGCGCGGCCAATCCCAGCGTCAATGCAATGGGTGGTCCCGCCAGACCGTCGATCACCACTTGCACCACCGCAGCCTGCGCCGACAGGTTCGGAGGAACCAGGAAGTTGATCTGCGTCGGCGACACGTAATAGAGATCCGCTGGATAGTTGTTAATGAAAACTCGCGTCTCGCTCGTGCCCAGCACCGTGGGAAGGACGCCGCCGCGAATGTCGCTGGCACTGATTGCCGCAGTGTCGTACGCCAGGTTCGTGCCGTAGATGGTGCCGATGGTGTTGGCCGCGAGCACGCCGGATTGGTTGTCCGCCGCATTGACAATGCTTTCGGCCGTGTAGACAGGCGCTACTCGGGGCAACGGTTTTTCAGCCCCGAGCATGCACCGAAGAGCAAACAAGGCCCAAGTGAAACGAGCCAACTGCATTGACAAATTAGTTGAATGCCCGACGGGAAACTCTCAGGAATATCGCGGGACGCTCGGGTCGATCTCCAGGCTCCAACGGTCGATGCCCCCGGCCATGCTCTGGCAGGCATCCACGCCCTGCTCGCGCAGCCAGTGAACCACGTTTAAGCTACGCACGCCGTGATGGCAAAACACGATCAGAGGCTTTTCCTCAGCCTGCGCGTCCAGGCGCGAGAGCTCGGCGGGAACGGTTCGCATCGGAATCAACTCGGCGTCGGCAATGCGCGCCATCTGGAATTCGCCCGGCTCGCGGACGTCGACCAAAGCCAGCTTTTCGCCTGCCTGCAATCGCCGCTGCACCTCCTGCGGGGTCACTTCGAGTGGTAAAGTCGTCATCTGAGATCGCTCCTCCCATACTACCGGCTCCCGGTTCGGCGAAAATAGAGGAACATGTTTTCCCTGGGTTTCAGTCTTCGCCAGGCCATGCTCCTTGGGGCGTTCTGCTGCGCCTCGGTTGGCCAGCCGCCTGACGCCCCGGAAGTGACTTCTCACGAAACGCCGATTACCTTCAGCACTCGCGTAAATCTGATATCGGTGCCGCTGGTGGTTCGCGATCGGAATGGGCGAGCGGTGGGAAGCCTCCGCCAGGAAGACTTCCAGCTTTTCGACAAAGGCAAGCTGCAGGTGATCACGAAATTTTCGATGGAAAAGAGCGTCCAGGCGACTGAGATCGACGCTGGGATTCCTTCCGAACGGCAGAAAACGCCGCCGCCTGCTTCCTCGCAGCCGGTTCTTCCCGAACACTACGTCGCCTATCTTTTCGATGACATTCACCTTGATGGCGGAGATCTACTGCAAACGCGTCAGGCCGTAAACCGCCATCTGGATGACTCGCTTGAACCCACCAGCGCCGCCGCAATATTCACCACCAGCGGATCGATGCTCAGCGATTTCACCGCCGATCGTGAGAAGCTGCACGCTGCCGTGAATCGAGTGCTGCCCTACTCCAGCGGCATCGATCGGCAACAAAATTGTCCGTATATCAGCCACCACGTGGCCGACGTATTGGTGAACCAGGAGTTGTATTTGGACGGCCACCTATTTTCCGACCAGCAGCTCTTCGGCGCCATTCAAGGTCACGCCGATCCGGTACTGTCGGCCGCGTATGACGAGGCAGTCGCCTGTATCGGCTGCCCGCAGGGCACAGACCAATTGACCGGGCTGCCCATTTGCGTAGTAGAAGCGCTAATCAAACTGCGAGAGGCCGCGCGGGCGGCCCTCACCTTTGGCGATCATGAAACCGCCAGCGCCCTGGGCGCGTTACGCGACGTCGCGCGCAAGCTGTCTGCCATGCCGGGCAACCGCAACCTGGTGCTGGTCTCTCCGGGATTTCTGCTCACCCGGGATCACCGCACCGACGAATACGACGTTATCGAGCGTGCCATCCGCGCCAACGTGGTTGTCAACACCATCGACATGCGGGGCCTCTTCGCCAACATATCCGGTGGCGATGCCAGCCAGCCTGCGTATCACTCGGCCGAGGCCATGACTTACCTCGCGCAAGCCGACCGCGAAGCCGCCACTCAGGCCGACGATGTACTCGCCGAACTGGCGAACGGAACGGGCGGTACGTTCTTCCACAACGACAACGACCTCAAACGCGGCCTCAACCTGATTGCGGCGCGTCCCGAGTACGTTTATGTGCTGGGGTTTTCTCCTCAGGATCTGAAATTTGACGGCGCATATCACGGCCTCAAGGTGAGCTTGAAGAATTCCGCAAATCTGACCGTCCAGGCTCGCCGCGGCTATTGGGCCCCCAAGCATGCCGTCGATTCGGCGGAAGCCGCGAAAGAGGAAATCCAAGAAACGGTTTTCTCGCGCGAAGAGATCCAGGGCATCCCACTGAATATTCAAACCGAGTTTTTCGACTCCGGCGATCAGAAGTTCGATCTCACCGTCACCGCGCAACTGGACGTGAAAGGTTTACGATTCAATAGGACCCAAGACCGTAACGACGACACCTTGACGGTGGTTGCCGGTCTCTTCGATCCCAGCGGGAACTATATCGCGGGGGTTGAGAAAGTAGTGGAATTGCACCTTCGCGATCGGACTTTAGAGACTTTTCAGAACGCCGGTATCAGTGTGAAAGAAAACTTCAACGTGGCCCCGGGCCGCTACCTGATTCGCGTGGTGGTGCAGGATTCCGGCGGGAAGACCATAACCGCCCGCAATGGGGGCGTCGAAATTCCATGAGATTCGCTGCTGGATTGCTTTGCTTCGCCGCCGTATTGGCCGCTCAATCGAACACGGTGATAAAAACCGAGACGCGCGAAGTGCTGGTGGATGCCATCGTCACCGGCAAGAATGGCGCATATGTGTCCGATTTAAGCGCCAAGGATTTTCATCTCTCCGAAGACGGCAAGGAGCAAAGTATCAAGGGATTCGCTGTGGAATCCACATCCGCGGCCGCCCAGCCCCGCTCCCTGGTCTTGTTTTTCGACGAGACCAGCATGGAGGCGCGCGATGAAGTCGCAGTGCGCCAGGCCGCCGCTAGTTTCATCGATGCCGAAGCGGGGCCGAACCATAGGATAGCCATCGTCACCTTCAATGGTTCCGTGCGCATTGTGCAAAGCTTCAGCGACAATGCCGGCCGGTTGAAGGATGCTTTGGCCCAATCGAGTTTTCACGGCCTGGCGCCCAGCGCCGCCGATTCGGACCGATCGCACGACCCCAGCCGGGCTCAAGAAGACCGCCTCTCGGGATCGCCGCGGGCCAGCGGCAACCTGGCTGCAAACACCATGGCGGTCCGCAATATGATCCGCTCCTTGGGTGACCTGGGGAAAAGCCTGGGCGTGCTTCCCGGCCGGAAAATTGTGGTTTTGTTTACCGGGACGCTGTCCTCCTCCACTGATCAAAAGTCGGAAGTGCGGGACGCCACCGATGCTGCGAATAAATCCGGAGTCGCCTTCTATGCCGTCGATGTGCGACCGGTCTTTGCGCAGACCGATCCCGGCGATGCACGCACTCCGCAATCCGTACCCACCTACATGCCACGCGGCGGAGGGCCGGGTGGAGGGCCAAGGGGGGATTCCGACGATCTCGGCTCGCCCATTCCCGATTCCGGCGCCAGCAGCCAGCAGATTTTGTTTGGTCTGGCCAACGGCACGGGAGGGTTCGTGGTTCGCAACACCACCGATCTGTTGGGAGGATTGCAGAACATCGCACAAGAACAACAGCAGTATTACGCTCTCACTTACGTGGCTCCCGAATCGAAGGAGGACAGTTGCCACACGCTCCGCGTGAAGGTGGATCGTAAAGGCACGAAGGTGCGTTCGCGCACCAGTTACTGCACGGCAAAACCCTTGGATCTGCTCGCGGGAACCACGGCGGGTAAGGATTTGGAGAACCGCGCGACGGGCACAGAGGCCGGCGGCATCGCTGCGTTCATGAACCTTCCCTACTTCTATCTCTCGCCTAACGTGGCTCGCGTCAATCTGGCAATGGAAATCGCTGCGGACGCGCTCAAATTCCAGAATCAGAAAGGCAGGATGCACGCGGAAATCAATCTGCTGGGCATCGCGTCAACGCCTGATGGTAATGCGGGAGCACGCTTTAGCGATACCGCGAAGTTCGATTTCGAGAATCAGGCGGAAGTCGACAAGCTGAAGGGCAAGCTCCTGCATTACGAGAAGGAGTTCAAAATCGCTCCCGGCCGGTACCGTTTTACGCTGGCATTCAGTTCCGGCGGCCAAAGTTTCGGCAAACTGGAAGCGCCTCTGGAAGTGGAACCGCGCAAACCCGGCGATCTGGCTTTGAGCGGAATCGTGCTCAGCAAAGAGGCCCGACCGGCTGCCGATCTTGGCTTGTCGACGGGCGTTTCGCCCATCGGTGACGGCACCCCGCTGATCGCGCAAGGCATGCAAGTGATACCGGCTGGCTCGCATCAGTTCCTGAAAGCGGAGCCTGCGTTTTTTTACTTTGAAGTGTACGATTCGAATCCGGCCTCGGTGAGCCCTCAAGTGCTGAGCGCTCAAGTGCGCATCCTGGATCGCGCTACCGGAACCTCAAAGTGGGATTCGGGATTGCTGAAGCTGAACGTCCCGCAACAAGGCGGCAACCTTCCGATCAATTCACTCGCCTCGGGAGCATATCAACTCGAAGTTACGGCAACCGGCTCGTCCGGTACGCGAGTGAAACGGACGGCGGATTTCGAAATTCAGTAGCTTGCATCTAAGCGGTTCAACCGAGTCCATGGAACTTCCATCAAGAATCTTTGAAAAGTAGGCAGAAGCCGAAGTAGAATAAAGCCTCAGAGATAACAAATGTACCTCAGAGATCATAATGGATAAGATGCGCTGTCTTGGAATTGCCGCCTCATTGGCTCTTGCCTTCGCGGGTGCCCTTTGCGCTCAGATTTCGCCCACCACAGTGCCAAACGGAACCGCGGGCAGCTACTACTCAGTGCAGCTGACGGAGACGGAGCAATTCAACGTGGCGCCGGTCACGTGGAGCTACCAAGGTAGCCTGCCACCCGGGCTGACGCTGAACACGTCCACGACGACCACGACCACTACCATCAGCGGAACGCCGACCGCAACGGGCATCTACACCTTCACCGTTGCAGCGATGTACAATGAGTCCGCCCCAACCACCGACACCCGGAGCTACACAATTGCGGTCACTTCTCCCTGTAAGCCCACTCTCGCTCCGGCTTCTCCCCTCCCACCCGGCGAGGTAAGCTTTCCCTATTCCAGCAGCTTCACTGTTTCCGGTTGTCCAGCAGAATCGTACACATATTCGGAGCAGCTGAGTCCCTTCTCGTCAAACGCTTTTCCTCCAGGGCTCACTCTACAGTCGAACGGTATGATCACGGGAACTCCGACCACTGCGGGAACCTACACCTTTGTGGTCATAATTACCGATCAATACCAAACGGCGACTCAATTTCAGTACAGCCTAACCATTACCTCGCAGCCCACCATCACTACTACTTCTCCGCTGCCGAATGGTCTGGTGGGCGTCCCTTACTCTCAACAACTCGCAGCTACTGGCGGCATCCCGCCGTATACCTTTCACATTAATGCCCCGCCACCCGGGATTACCCTCACCCAGAGCGGTGTGTTCAGTGGCACTCCCACCAAAGCTGGAACATACAATTTCAACATCGGCGTATCCGATAGTCTCGGTGCGAATTCGGAAACCGTTTCCAACTTTCAGGTGACCTTTGGGACTGCGGTTTCGCAAATACTGGTCGCACCCTTAAGTTTGACCTTCAATTCAACTGTGGGCGGCAATCCGCCACCCACCCAAGCCATCGCACTGGTGCCGGCCACGGGAACCACGCCTCCGGTAAACTTCCGGCTTGTTGTTGACAACGGACAGAACGGTGCGGCGGCGCCTTCCTGGATCACCGTTACTCCAGCCAACGGCACGGTGCCGGCGGGCCTGGTGGTGAGTGTCGATCAGGGGAGCTTGCCTGCGGGAAGTTATCCCGCCCGCATTCAGGTGATCGATGGCAATGGATTCGCTACTGATGTTTCCGTCACACTGAACGTCGCCAGCGCACAGCAGCAATTGAATGTCGCGCCGTCGATCCTAAGTTTTTCCGCCCGCTCGGCAACCCCCGGAAACCTTATTGAAGAGCTTGTCGTCACAGGGCCAGCATCGCTCAGCTTCACCACCGCTGTGGTCAACCACAGTTCCTGGATTTCCAGCGTCACGGCCGGCTCCAACACCACCGCGCGGAATGCGCCGGTCTTCGTTCAAGTTCAAGTGAACACCACCGGTCTGCCGGTGGGCGCTTATCAGGACGCGATCCTGGTGTCATCCTCCGCTGGAAATATTCAGGTTCCTGTCTCGTTGTTTGTCGCAGCTAGCGGACCCATTCTCGCAGTCAATACTACGGGCGTATTGTTCCAGGCCATCCAAGGCGGCGGATCCACCGCTACCCGCACCGTCAAGATCCTGAATTTGGGCGATCCCAGTTCTACGGTGAATTGGAGCGTCTCGCTCGTGAGCGGCTCCAATTGGCTCAGCTTGATTCCCGCGAGTGGAACCGCCACCAGCACGGCTCCAGGTTCACTCACCCTGGCGCTCGCTCCGAACGACCGGTCACTCGCGCCCGGCCCCTATTACGCAATCGTCAAGATAACCGATTCCAATTCGTTGAACTCGCCCCAATACGTGACGGCGGTCTTGAATCTGGAATCGAGTACGGCGGCGCCCAGCCCGGATCTCGCTCCCGTGGGCCTTTTCTTCACCACGCCGGCGGGCGGATCGGCGCCCACGCCGCAGCAAGTCCAGATCAACACCAGCAGTACGACGCCGGTAACATTCAATGCTTCGGCCTCAACATTCGGAACCGGGACGTGGCTGAGCGTAACTCCCGCCACGGGATCCGCCAGCGGACAAGCATCCGGGTCGGTGGCGGTATCCGTCAATCCTACCGGCCTTACCGCAGGTATCTACTCGGGCAATATCAACGTTTCTATTGGATCGTTGCTCCAGTCCGTCAACGTCACGTTCGTGGTGCAGAACACCGGCACGATCAATGCCAGCGCCCGCCCCAGACCCGAAGCGGCCGGATGCGCCCCGAGCAAATTGGCAATTACTGAAACCGGCCTCGCCAACAACTTTGCGGTTCCCGCCGGATGGCCCGCAACATTGATTGTGCAACTCAATGACGATTGCGCCGCGTCCGTCACCAATGGCAACGTAGTCGCTAGCTTCTCCAACGGTGACGCACCGCTCAACTTGGTTGGCGATACGCTCGGCAACTACTCCACCACCTGGCAACCCGGCGGCATTAATTCCAACATGGTGGTCACCCTGAACGCCACGGCGGGCACTTTACAGCCGGCTATTGCGAAGCTCTATGGTGGAATCGCTCCGAATCAGACGCCGCCGCCAACGGTCAGTCCAGACGGCACGGTTAATAATCTAAACCCAGTGGGCGGAGCGCCTTTATCGCCGGGGACCATCGCGCAGGTTTACGGTACGGGCTTGGCCACGTCAATGAGTTCCACCGGCGCGCCCCCTCTTCCCAACACATTCAACAACACCTTCGCGCTGGTCGGCTCAACGCAAGCTCCGCTCTATTTCCTGAGCAGCGGCCAGATCAATATTCAAATTCCGAACGAGGCCGCCGCCACACAGCAAGTCCCGATTGTTCTGAGCGTCAACAATGCGCTCACGCTGCCTTTGATGCTCAGTATCGTCCCCGCCACGCCAGGCGTATTGTCGGCCAATGACGGGCCAACAACGCCCGATGTCCAAAACGGTGCGCACATCATCGCGCAGCACTCGGCCGATTTCTCGCTGGTCTCCAGCGCCAATCCAGCAAAGCCGGGCGAGTATCTGGTGATGTATCTGGTAGGAATGGGTCCCACGAATCCCAGCGTGCCTTCCGGTGTAGCCGCGCCCGACTCGCCGCTTTCACCGGTGGTCAATCAACCTACCGTGACGGTGGCTTCGCAGCCAGCTACGGTCGCGTTCGCTGGCCTAACCCCGGGCTTCGTCGGCCTCTATCAGATCAATTTCCAGGTGCCCACCAGCGCGAGTTCGGGCGAACTGGAAGTGGATGTCACCCAAAATGGTGTAGCCGCCAACCCGACCTTGCTGCCTGTATCGAACTGATACTAAAAGCTAAAGAAGTCAGAAGTCAGAATTCAGAAGCCAGAATCCTGGGCGTTGGAAAAGCCGCGGACGATGCGCGAGCTCGCTCCCCCATTCTGGATTCTGAATTCTGGATTCTGAATTCTTCACCTGAGGTACTGCTGGTCCCCATACCAGCCTAGTACTGCTTGTGCATTCCCTTCACAAAACCTTTCAGTAAAATCCATTGGGTATGGGTTGAATGGAATGACCGCTCGCAGTGCCAGCTTCAAATTGATATCAAGCGATGCTTCTGTAAACCGGTGTAAACTGCTGCGGAATTTTGGTTTAGTAAACAAAATGGCGCGGTCTGTCTCTACTGCACCGCGCCAAGAATCAGAGGAGGAGAAGGTAAATGACTCACGCTTCTCTGTGTAAGAAGACGTACAAAAACACCTTAGGGTTCCCTGGATCCATTGTCCCGACTTGTCGTTTGTTCGGCTTCTTCATTCTCCTTCTGACAACCGGAAACCTGCTGCTTGCGGCCGCGCCACTGCCGACGCTGATCACCATTACGACGACATCGTTGCCGGGCGGCACCGTCGGCGCGCCATACCAAAATGCGGACGGAAGTACTGTACAGCTCAAGGCCAAAGGTGGAAGTGGGACGTACGCGTGGTGCTATACCGTCGGCGGGCAAATGAACTGTAGCGGCCCCCCTACTCCCCCCGTGGCCACTCTCGTGTATGAAGGATTGTCGTTCAACTCGGACGGCACGATCACCGGAACTCCCACCACCGACGGCACAATAAGCTTTTCCGTTTATGCGGAGAATCCACACACCCAGAAAAATCTGAGCAGCCCCTCGACACCTACGATCACGATTACGGGATGCACGTCCACCACAATTGCGCCTTCGTCCCCGCTTCCCCAGGGAGAAGTGGGCGTTGTCTATAACTCGGTCCAATTCATGGCGTCTGGCTGCGGGGGCCCCTATACTTACGCGGGTTCCGCGCCCGTCGGTCAAAACTCATACCCTTCGGGTCTCTCGGTCACGAGCGACGGAAGCTTAACCGGTACGCCCACCGTTGCGGGAACCTTCACAATCGTTGTGACGGCAATCGACGCCTACCAGGATCAGACACCGGCTCAGTACAGCATTACCGTCGTTCCGCCGCCGAGCATAACTACGCCTTCGCCACTGCCGAACGGGATCGTGAACGTGGCCTACTCACAACAGATCGCCGCTGCGGGCGGAACTCCGCCGTACACTTTTTCCATGAATGCCGAGCCGCCCGGGATTGTGAATGTCGATCCCAATGCCGGCGTCCTGCATGGAACTCCGGCCAAGACGGGAACCTATTCGTTCAATATTGGAGTCACCGATAGCTTGGGGGCGCAAACGGTCACTCCGTTCCAGGTCACATTCGTGACGGTGGCCTCCCAAATTCAGGTAATGCCTTTGAGTCTGACATTCAATGCGAGTCAGAACGGCAATCCTCCGCCCCCGCAAGCGATCACCCTGGTGCCGGCCATCGGCGCGACGCCGCCCGTGAACTTCACCATTGTTACTGACGCCGGCCAGAGCGGTACAGCGTCCCCTTCATGGATCGCCGCCACTCCTACCAGCGGAACCACGCCGGCTGGGCTCGTAGTCAGCGTGAATCCGGCCACGCTGGCCGTGGGAACGTATGCGGCGCGCATTCAAGTTTTAGACCCCGTGGGTGTTCCTACCGATGTCCCGGTAACGCTCAACGTCACCAGCGCAACACAGCAGTTGACCGTCGCTCCGGTGATGCTGAACTTCGCCGCGCTGTCATCCGCTCCCGGGAATCTCATGCAGAATGTGCTGGTCTCTAACACAGGTGGAGGGTCTCTGCCGTTCAATACGTCCGTTGTGGGCAACACCTCGGTGATCGCCAGCGTCACCGCTAGCTCCAACCCTTCCACTCCAAACGCGCCGGCGTTCCTTCAAGTTTTAGTGGACACAACCGGGCTGCAGGCGGGAGCGTACCATAACACCATCCTTGTTTCCTCCTCTTCCGGCACCACCGCGATTCCCGTCTCGCTATTTATCGCTAGCAGCGGGCCAATCCTGGGCGTGAACACCTCGGGTGTCTTGTTCCAAGCCATACAAGGCGGCGGATCCACCCAGACCCAAAGCATCGAAGTTCTCAATCAAGGCGATTCCACTTCCACCGTGAATTGGACCGCGTCCTTGGTGAGCGGCTCAAACTGGCTGACGTTGGGCTCCTCCAGCGGAACTGCAACAGCGGCAACTCCGGGTCTTCTCACCTTGGCGCTTGCACCCAACGCCACCGAGCTCGCGCCTAGTCCGTACTACGCCATCGTTAAGATCACCGATTCCAATTCATTGAATTCGCCGCAATATATCACTGCGGTCCTGAATCTACAGCCGGGCTCGGCAGCTCTCGCGCCCAATCTCGTTCCCGCAGGTCTCTTTTTTACCACTACGACCGGCGGAGCTGCACCCGCATCGCAGCAAGTTCAGGTCAACGCCAGCAGCTCCGCGCCATTGACCTTTAACGCCGCAGTCACCACTGCCGACAATGGCAGTTGGCTGAGTGTTACGCCCGCATCCGGTAACGCTAGCGGACAAACTGCCGGCTCCATCGCGATATCGGTGGACCCCACGGGCCTCGCAACAGGCGTCTATACCGGCGATGTCAGCGTTTCTATCGGCGCCGTGCTCCAGTCCGTGAATATCACATTCGTTGTGCAGAACGCCGCGGCTTCAACCACGACACCCAGCGCGCGGCCGAAAGCCGCCGCCGCTTGCACGCCGACTCAGCTGGCGATTACTCAAACGGGCATACCCAATAACTTCATCGTCCCGGCGGGATGGTCCGCTCCATTAACGGTTCAGATCAATGACGATTGCGGATCGCCCGTTACGAATGCGAATGTAATCGCGAGCCTCTCCAACGGTGATGCGCCGCTCTATTTAATTGGCGATTCACTTGGCAATTACTCCGCCATCTGGCAGCCCGGCGCAGCCAACGGTAATAACATGGTGGTCAACTTCACCGCCATGGCCGGCACTTTACAATCCGGCGTGGCGCAACTCTTCGGCGCGGTGATTCCAAACCCCACCCCGCCGCCTTCGCTCGCTCCCGGCGGAACGCTCAACAATCTCAACCCGGTTGTCGGCGCGCCGCTGGCTCCGGGAACCATCGCGCAAGTCTATGGCTCCGGGCTCGCTGCGTCAGCCACGTCCACTGGCACGCTTCCACTGCCCATTATGTTCAACAATACGTTCGCACTGGTAGGCTCCGCGCAAGCCCCACTTTATTCTCTGAGCAACGGCCAGATCGATATTCAGATTCCGAGCGAGTTGAGCGCGCCGCAGCAAGTACCTGTGGTTCTCAGCGTTAACAATGCCCTAACGCAGCCGGTGATACTGAACCTCGTCCCAGCCGCTCCTGGTGTTTTGTCCGCCAACGACGGCCCCACACCTCCCAGCGTGCAGAATGGCGCGCACCTCATCGCGCAGCACGCTGCCGATTTCTCGCTGGTATCTAGTTCCAATCCCTCCCAACCCGGTGAGTATCTCATCATGTACCTGGTCGGAATGGGAGTTACCAACCCCCTAGTGGCGTCGGGTGTGCAAACACCGTCTTCGCCGCTTTCTATCGTCACGCATGAACCCACCGTCACGGTTGGTTCGCAGCCCGCGACCATCGCCTTCGCCGGACTCACCCCGGGATTTGTCGGCCTCTACCAGATCAATTTCCAGGTCCCGTCCAGTGCTCCCTCGGGCGACGTTGAAGTTGACGTTATCCAAAACGGCGTTCCCGCCAACCCAACTTTGCTGCCGGTTTCTAACTGATAAATTCCAGGTACGGTTAGTACCCCCTTAGTACTGGCTTGCATCTGGATTGAAATAAAGGTTCGATAAAATACGCTAGGGTAAAGGGGCGGTGGAACGATCGCGCGGCATGCTACGTCCACAATGATCGTCAAGCGATCCTTTGAAAAGCCATTGGAAATGGCCGCTTAATTAAGATTTAGTGACAAACTAAATGAAAACAGCCTGGCAATCCCTCAGCCTGATTTTTTTGCTTCTTACCGCCTCTCGCCCATTGCTTCGAGCCGACAACCCACCTGTCGTGATAACTGCCGGTTCGCTCTCGGATGGCATGGTCGGACAGGATTACTTGACGCCGGACGAAGAAACCGTTCAACTAAATGCCACCGGCGGCAGCAACACAGGCACCTATGAGTGGACTTATAGTAACTTCAGCGTCACAGTCGCCACGGACGGAACGTATAACGGGCTGTCGTTCAATGCCGATGGAACGATCTCGGGCATCCCCCTTACCTCGGGAGCGCTCACGTTTTCGGCACAAGCTCAGGACCCCTATACGAACCAACTCAGCAGCATGGTTCAGTTCTCGATCCCGATCGCGGGTTGCACGTCGGTCACCCTCTCGCCCAGCTCGCCATTGCCGCCAGGAGAAGTAGGCGTTCCCTATACGCAGTTTCAATTTTCTGCTTCCGGTTGCACGGGTCCCTATACTTATTCGGTAGCCGGGCTGAACTTCGGCCAGAATTCGTACCCATCGGGTCTCTCGGTGACCGGCGCAGGACTGTTTGGCGGAACTCCAACCGTTGCAGGAACCTTCAACATTGTGGTGACGGCCACCGACCCCACCCAGAACCAAACGCCGACGCAATACACCATTACGATTAACCCACCGCCCTCCATCAGCACGTCCTCACCGCTGCCAAACGGGATTGTGAACGTCGCATACTCGCAGCAGATCACGGCTGTAGGCGGAACGCCCCCCTACACTTTTTCGATGAATGCCGAACCACCGGGGATCGTCAACATCGACCCCAACGCCGGCGTTTTATATGGGACCCCATCCAAGGCAGGGACATACTCGTTCAATATTGGCGTGACCGATAGCTTGGGCGTCCAAACCGTATCCCCATTCCAGGTAACTTTTGTGACCGTGGCCTCTCAGATTCAAGCCACACCGCTGGCTCTCACGTTCAATGCAGGTCTCAACGGCATTTCCCCGCCCCCGCAGGCCATCACCCTGGCGCCTGCCAATGGCGCGACGCCGCCAGTGACTTTTACCGTTGTCGCTGACGCGGGTCAAAGTGGGACGGCTGCGCCGTCGTGGATCGCAGTTACTCCAACCAGCGGAACCGCGCCGGCGGGTCTGATAGTCTCAGTCACTCCCGGCACTATGGCCGTGGGAACTTACACCGCGCGCATTCAGATTTTGGATCCCCTGGGAGTTCCTACCAATGTGCCGGTCACGCTCAACGTCACCAGCGCAACCGAGCAATTGAGTATCGCTCCGCCAGTGCTGAATTTTGCAGCCCTGTCATCCGCCCCCGGGAATTTCAGTCAGAATCTGCTGGTGTCCAATAGTGGCGGTGTCTCGCTCCCCTTCAATACCTCGGTAGTCGGTGGCAATGCCCTGATTGCCAGCGTTACCACGAGTTCCAGCCCCACCAACCCGAACTCACCCACTCTCCTGCAAGTGCAAGTGAACACCGACGGGCTGCAGGTGGGTGCGTATCACAACACCATCCTCGTTTCCTCTTCTTCGGGAACCACCGAGATACCTGTCTCGCTATTTGTCGCCGCTAGCGGTCCTATTCTAGCTGTGAACACGTCCGGCGTCTTGTTCCAGGCCATCGAAGGCGGCGGATCCACGGCTACACGCACTATAGAAATCCTCAATCGAGGCGATTCCAGTTCCACCGTGAATTGGACCGCCAGCTTGGTCAGCGGATCGAACTGGCTGAGCTTGGTTTCCTCCAGTGGAACGGCGACAGCCGCCGCTCCGGGCGTTCTCACGCTGGCGCTTGCGCCAAACGCCACGCAACTTACCCCGGGGCCTTACTACGCGATTGTTAAAATCGCGGATTCCAATTCCTCGAATTCGCCGCAATATGTGACGGCGGTGTTGAACCTTCAAGCGAGTGCCGCCGTTCCCCAGCCCGATCTCGTCCCTGGCGGCCTGTTCTTCACCGCGGCAGCAGGCGGAGATGCGCCGTCGGCGCAGCAAGTCCAGATCAACGCGAGCAGCGCTTCGCCGGTCACGTTCCTCGTCGCTGCCAACACCGGCGGCACTGGGACTTGGCTGAGTGCAACTCCCACCTCTGGTAGTGCCAGCGGACAAACGCCCGGCTCGATCGCAATATCGGTGGATCCTACAAGCCTTGCGGCGGGCATCTACACGGGCAATGTCAGCGTCTCCATCGGCGCGATGATGCAATCCATCAACGTCACTTTCGTCGTGCAGAATACCGCCTCATCTTCGAGCGCCAAGCCCCAAGCCGCCGGTAGTACGGCTAGCCAAGTGGCAATCACCGAAACTGGTCTGCCCAATAACTTTGTCGTCCCCGCTGGGTGGCCTGCTACATTGAATGTCCAACTCAACGATGATTGCGGCGCGCCAGTGACCAATGGGAATGTTGTCGCGAGTCTGTCCAATGGCGACGCGCCGCTCAGCTTAATCGGCGACTCGCTCGGCAACTATTCCGCCACCTGGCAGCCCGGCTCAGCCAACGGAAATAATATGCTGGTTACCTTCAACGCCTATGCGGGCAAGTTACAATCCGGCACGGCGCAACTCTTCGGTCAATTGGTGCCCAACCTGACGCCCCCGCCGACGCTCGCTCCCGGTGGAACGCTCAACAACCTCAACCCCGTGGTGGGCGCGCCGTTGTCGCCGGGAACCATCGCGCAAGTCTATGGCTCGGGTCTCGCTCCGAACTCCGTCAACACCGGCGTACTTCCATTGCCCACCACCTTCAACAACACATTCGCCTTGGTCGGCTCCGAGCAAGCTCCGCTGTATTCGTTGAGCAACGGTCAGATCGACATTCAGATCCCCAACGAACTCAGCGCCAATCAACAAATCCCCGTTCTTCTCAGCGTCAACAATGCGCTCACGCTACCGGTGATGCTCGACGTAGTTCCCGCCACGCCCGGCGTATTATCGGCCAACGACGGCCCCACGCCGCCCAATGTGCAGAACGGCGCGCACATCATCGCGCAGCACGCCGCCGATTTCTCGCTGGTTTCAAGCTCGCATCCGGCGAAACCCGGTGAATATTTAGTTATGTACCTGGTTGGAATGGGTGCCACTGATCCCGCTGTTGTTTCGGGCACGCAAACACCTGCATCGCCGCTTGCAAAGGTCACGAATCAGCCGACCGTCACCGTAAGTTCGCAGCCTGCGATCGTAGCATTCGCCGGACTCACGCCCGGTTTCGTCGGTCTGTATCAGATCAATTTCCAAGTGCCGTCCAGCGTGGCTTCAGGCGTCGTGGAAGTAGATGTAACACAAAATGGCGTAGCCGCCAACCCGACCCTGCTGCCGGTTTCAGACTAGTACATCGTACAGATAG
>PKZC01000351.1 GCA_003132905.1 Bryobacterales bacterium
CGGCGGCACCGGCGGCCAAACTCAGCGTGAGGTGCACGCCCTTGTGCCTGCGGAAGTCGGGACTGTGCTCGCGTTCTATCGCCGCGAGCTGGCGGCGCGCCATTGGAAGGAAGAGACGCAAGGCGCCGTCCTTAAGCCGGAGGAAGTCGTACTCCACTTCACTTCGGCGGAAGGAACCGCCGTGCTGAAGCTCGGCCACAAATACGACCTGACGAGCGCAAGCCTCGTGCAGCAGGTCGCGAAACCAGCCGCTCCCGCCACACCGGCCAACGACGCCAAACCGGCCGCCAAAGCCGATTCGGTCGATGCGATCATGCAACAGGCGGAGCAGTTGATGCGTAATGCCACCGCCGATGCCTTGGCCGGCATGAAATCGCCGAAGGTGGCGCAAGCCGCCACGGGCCCCGAGCCGGTATTGCATGGGCTTTCGGAAAACAAGAAGCCGGTCCCCGTGCCCGACACCGCCGAGGATGTCGAATTCGACGGCGCCGAGGGCAAGCTCGAGTTCAGCAGTGCGTCCAGTCTCAAATCGGTGGCCGATTTTTATCGCTCGGCCATGAAAGTGCAGGGCTGGGCTTCGCGTTCGTCCGTGATCGACAATGCCAACATGGTCGTGCTCAATTTCGCGAAAGCCGGCAAGGCGGTCTCGTTCACGATCATGAAGACGGGCGACAAGACCAACGTTTCGGCGGACGGCACCGGGCTCAAAATGGCGGCGGCGAAATCCGACACGCCGCCGGCTCCGGCTGATGCGGCGCAAGCAACCGCGGCAGCGGACACGGCCAATGCCCCCGCCACCGCGGACGATCTCGTGGCGGAGGAGAGCGGCGGGCTGCCGATGCCCAAGCGCCACACCATGAGCGAAGGCAGCAAGTCGCCGTTCCGGCGTGAGCTCAAAGCCAGCGTGCCGCTCGCTCTTTCCGATGTGCTGGGCTTCTATCGCCGCGAACTCGGCAAGCTCAACTGGAAAGAGGAAAGCAAGGGCGCCGTCGTTGCCGCGGATAACGCCGCCATCGCCTACACCTCGCCCGACGGTCCGGCGATGCTCAAGCTCGGCCGCAAGGACGGCGCGACCACGGTCAATCTCGTCGTCAAAAATCCTGGCGCCGCGGTGAAGGCCGGCATGATGCCGAAACCGGGCCAGGCCAAGCTGGCATTCGTCAATCCGAACGAGGTGGAGGCGGCGGTTACGATCAACAAGCAGACGATCAAGGTCGTAGCCGGCGGCGGCACCAAGGGGCCGGACGGCCAGTTGCTCGATTTGCCCCCCGGCAAATACAAGTTCTCGATCAAGCTGGCGGGCAAGCCGGCGTCGAACGACGAGATCGAAGTCGGCGCCGACCAAGCCTGGGGCCTGCTCATCGGGCCCGGCGGCGCGCTGCCGATGCAGGTGTATTGACGCAAACGCGCGGCGCTCACGCGGGGGCGCCGCGCCCCCACTCTCAGGCGGCGACGTTTGAACGTCGCCGCCGTTCCGCGGCGCCTGCCGAAGCTAGCGGGACCAGCGTCGGCAGTTCGCCGGCGTCCTTAAGCGCGCTCAGGTAACGCTCGAGCTCCAGCAATGATCGCGTCATGTTGGCGGCGCACCGCGAGCTCTTCGCCAAGCCGTGCTCGGTTTTTTCCCAGGCATAGGGCGCGAAAAGGAGCTGATAGAGCGCGCGCCGGGCCGCCAGCGACAGCAGCAGCCAATGCACCGGCGTCAGCAGCAGGATCCAAGCCATCGACGAAAGGCCGCGGCGCAACAGGCCGAGCCAGCCGAGGAAAGCCGACGTCAGATAGCCGATGACCACCGAGGTGCCGTAGACCTCCGCGAGGACGGCGACGGCCGCGCTATTGCTGCTCCAGGGTGGGGCGCCGTTCGCGATCGAATAGACCAACGCCGCCATGAACAGCGGATGCACCATTGCCGCCAGCGCATTGCCGCCGACGATCAATTGGAACGTGAGAAAGCCGGGCAGGCCGAGTTCGCGCAACAGCCGGGCCGGTTCCCGCATATGCACCAGCCGTGTCTGCATCCAGCCTTTGAACCAGCGCGTGCGCTGGCGCAGCCAAGGGCCGAAGCGCGCCGGGGCCTCCTCGTAGGTGGTGGAATTGATAACGTCGGCGCGGTAGCCGAAACGCGCCAGCCGCATGCCGAGATCGGCATCTTCCGTGACGTTGTAGGGATCCCATCCGCCGGCTTCGCGCAGGATCGCGGTACGGAAATGCGGTATTAGGTAGCAAACACACCTAGCTCACCAATTTTGGGACTGGCCGAAATAGGCCACTCGTCAGATCAAACTAGGCCACTAGGCCGGTTGGACGCCTTCCCACATCGCCGCAATAAAGCGGCAGGCGCTCTCAAGATCATTCATTCGACGAGTATTGGATTCTGGAGCTTGAAAAAGCTCGCCGTGCTGAACGTCAATCGACATGCAAAGACGGTTTGCGACCGCTCGATTGCTAGGCAAATTCTGGTCTACGTGAAGCCGCGATAACGTGGCGACATACAGCCCCATTTCGCGGCGCCGCGCCCTGGCTGGTTCTGTATCAGCATCGTCTTGGGTCATGCGGAGTACCGCGCCCCCAATCTGTTCTTGACCGCCACGGCCAGTCCCATGCACCAGCAGGTCAGCCCGCACCGAAACCCCGACATCGGCGAGGTTGAGGCGAGGCTGATCCGTTGGAGCGGCCACGAATTGGTAAGCGCCTAGTTGGTTCGCCATGCGCTGAATGGCGTGCAAAACCTCAATAGACAGCCGGGCGTCGTCCTGCCGGAGAGTGGATTCTGCGGGGTCCTCCGAACGTTGACGAAATATCTGTTCGGCGGCTACCAGGGGATTCACATTGCGGTTCAAATCAGATAAGTACGTGCAAATCGGCCCTCTGGCGTCTCGGTAACGGATTATTGGGGGCATTTGCGGATACTTGGCTCGTCGAATGATGCCAAGTCGTGCTGTTTCTGATGACACCATATACAGCGCCAAATCGTTTACCGAAATTCTGGGTGTGGCGCGCGGAGCAACAGGAGGTCTTCCCATGGATGAAATCCTTGCCAGTGCGAATCTAGGAAATGGCCGGAGTATCCACGTGGCCACCCTCTCGCGTCAAACGGTAGTCAACGCTGGCGCCGACCACCTGGGGTTTAGTGGATATTTTGTTTTTGAGGCCAACGATACCCCTGAAGCCAAAGGCATCGCCGTCCTTGGAAAAGCGTCCTCACTTGAGGCTGCTTTTCGCCTTATCGACCTTTGGGGCGCGCGGCCCTTGGCGGCCTAATCTTTCCCGCCCTCAATTACCGTGAACCGCCTACGCCGATCTGGCGCGGTCGTTACCGGCCGTGATCGGCTGCGTTTGGAAACCTAAAGGTCAATGAAAGAGGCCGCCAACTGAGCGACCTCATTCCGATTTAGGGGGAAGCCAAAGCCTCAATGGTTGTTTGCCGGCTTTGTTTAAAAGTTCATTTCCGAAATTCTGTAAAGACTCGCGAGCTTTTTGAAGGATTGCATTAGCGTCTCCGCCCATAGACTCTATTACGAGGTCGAGCTTCAAAATCCCAATGTCGCTTTGGATAAAGACGGTAACGAGTGCTTTCCCCGAATCGACCATTTCGATTTTCGTGGGATATATTTCAACGGTCATAGCGTCCCCCAATCCAAAACAGGCCACTCAGTATCTCAAATTAGGCCACCAGGGGTCAAAACTGGCCAGTACCCAAATTTTGTTATTTGCCTCCTTGAAATCCGGCTAAGCAGAGGCTATTTCGCCACTGCACGTCAGCCGGCGTGATACGGGGCACTTCGGGCCCAGGGTGTCCAGAAAGGAGAACGACCATGTAATGACCCACGAGCAAATTTTATATCTGATTGTGGCAGCGGTATACGTGCTGCTCGCAATCGCAAAATAGTCGATTTGAAAATTATTATTATGAAGATTAATCACCGGACGCGGTGACGGCAAATGTCAGGAAGCCCCGGCCTCACGGCCGGGGCTTCTTTCAATTAGTCGCCAGCTATATTCGCCCATGCTCTTTGTTTTCGTTCCGATAACTAGCTTTGCATCCTGCATCTGCCGCAACGCCTTACCGACACGACGAACTACGTCCGACATCATGCGCCGGTCCCGCGCGTCTTTGCCTTCCATCTGGATCAGCCGTTCGGATATAGCGCGGCTTGTTAACGGCCCGTGATCGCGCAACTGTTTAAGCAGGAATTGCCGTAGTTCTCCGCGATAAAACAAGACCACGCGCGGAACGCGCGGCGTGAGTTTAATGTCGCCGTCATAGCCGAGCCGTTCCAATACCCGGTCTAACGCTTCGACATCATTAGACAGAACGGCCATCCGCTCACGGATGATCGTCAATTCTTCCATCATCTCGGACCGCTTTTGCAAAAGCCCGTTGATGGTGTGTTCATAGGTTTCCGTCGTGCGCCTCATTTCTTTTCGCTCCGCTGCCGGTAGCCGCACCATTGCTCGGAAACCGGATGCTTAAGAGCGGCATCGGTCATTGCGAGGTAGAGCAGCCCGTTTGAGATACGCCGGTTGTCTTCTCGCCACGCCATTTCGTTGGCGTAGGCGTTTAGGTACGGACCGGCGATATGGTGATGCGTTCCGATCTCAGCCCGCCGCAGACGGCTAAAGAAACTCTCAGCCTGATTGGTGCAGGCTTCACCATCTGAATAGCTTTCCGAGTGATTGATGCGTTTCGTCAGATAAAGCGAGTGGAGTGCATCCCAATGCGCCGCTTCATCAGCATGAATGATACTGCCAGCCTCGACTCGCTTCGCGATGGTTGAGACTGCTTCGCCTTCCGACTTGAATGTAGCGGCGAGCGTTGAACCGTTTCGCTCGCGCATGGTGACGACGACTTGGCGCTTACCAGTCTGATGCATCGCCTTGCGGCGGTCGACGCGATCCACCGCCCGGTTAGCGGGGCGAACGTGGCCGCCGAAATACGCGCCGTCGATTTCGACCGTGCCTGCGACGTTGCGGCCATTGGCTTCGGCAGCAACAGCTTCGCGAAGCTTGTGCGCTAGCACGAACGCCGTTTTGTATTGGCAATCGAGGTCGCGGCTCAATTGCAGGGCGCTATGCCCCTTCGCGCCATTGACGAAGATCGCGATGGCTAGGAGGTAGTCGCGGACCGGAAGCTTGCGGCTGGCGAAGATCGTGCCGGATGTGACCGTGAATTGGTGTGAGCAGGCTTTGCAGCGGTAGAGCTTGCGGGTCTTGTAGCTGTAGCTATCCAGCGAGCCGCATCGAACGCATACCGGCTCGCCCTTGGTTTCGGCCCAACGGACCAGCCGGAAGGCTTCCTGGGCTTCCTCGTCGGACATGCGCGCGACCTTCGCCAGACTGAGCGAACGGGCCTTTGCGGAGAGGAGAAAGTGCTGCGACATGGGGCCAACGATTTCCGTTGACCTCATTGATAAGCGATGATAGCGATGACGTCAATAGAAATCGTTGACGTTGACGAAAATAATTTAGGCTGCTATTCGGTTCTAATGACGCCTGAACAATGCCGCGCTGCCCGCGCTTGGCTTGAATGGCCGCAAGATCAACTTGCGAAGGCGGCAAACGTTGGCGTTTCGACCGTCCGCGATTTCGAGGCCGGGCGGCGGGAGCCGACCCGAAACAATCTAGCGGCAATGAAAGTTGCTCTGGAGAACGGTGGGGTTTCATTTGTAGATGGCCCGAAAACGATAGGAATCTCAGCATCTAAGAGCTAGGTGGACCGGTTGGGGATTGGACCCAAGCCTGCGCAGGTGGAAGCCCAGCGGGCGGCAACCAGCCCCGGCCCGTCATTAGTTGAAAAGCGAGGCCAAAATGGCCTCGTTTTTTGTTTGCGTGTTGATCTTTAGCCAGGTTTAGTTTAAAAATCAAGCCTCAAAGTTGACAAACGCTCCATAATTGTTTAAAGATACGGAATGAACGATGAAATCAGGCTAAATGCGCAGCAACTGCTCGAATTAATGGATGCCGCTCTGGCGGGCGACTACGCCCGTCTAAAGCGTCTAGGCAACGATCTCGCGCGTCTGTTCTCCGAGCAGGGCAACGAAGGGCTGGCAAAACAGCTTCACGCATTCGTTCGGCGAAGAGGGGTTCCCATCCAGACCTCGGGCGTCCAGACGATGCCGGTGGATGGGTCATCCCGGCTTTCATTGATTGATGAGGAGCCTTGGCCGCAGACCCCCGTCATTTTGAATGGGGAGACACGCGCCGCTATCGAGCGGTTTGTAGCGGACGTTCAAAATGCAGAGAAACTTGCCGCGAGCGGCCTCTTAACTCGATTTGGTCTGATGCTTGCCGGGCCGCCCGGCACTGGCAAGTCACTGCTCGCAGGACACATCGCGGCGCAGCTCAGGCGCCCGTTCTTTGTAGCGCGTCTAGATTCTTTGATTTCGTCGCGTCTCGGTGAGACGGCAAAAAACATTCGTCAGATTTTTGATTTTGCACCAGCCGCAGGCGGTGTCCTTTTCCTCGATGAACTCGATGCTATCGCCAAAAAGCGCGATGATCGACACGAGTTAGGTGAACTAAAACGAGTCGTGAACACGGTCATTCAGGGCCTAGACTCTTTAGATGATCGGGCAGTCGTTATTGCGGCCACGAATCATCCTCAACTACTTGATCCGGCAATCTGGCGACGTTTTCCTTATCGCTGTGATCTTGGATTGCCCGATGAAGATGCGCGAACCGCTCTCTGGCTCCAGTTCTTGTACGAACGTAACGAAGAAAAAACAGCGAATGCTACGGTTCTTAGCCGAATGTCTGGCGGCCTGAGCGGAGCAGACATTGAGAATTTGGCATTGGCGACTCGTCGAGTAGCTGTGCTTGGCGACACTGATCTTTCCGAAGCGCAATTGCTCTGGTCCGTTGCACAATCACATCCTCCTAACATCGTTCTGCCAAGTGCAGAGCCGCTTAGCGCGCAACAAAAAAAGACGATTACTTATGCAGCTTCACCGCTCAAAGGACCGAGCGTGACTGCAATGGCGAATATGCTCGGCATTTCACCGCAGATGATTTATCGTTACTTAGAGGAAGAACGTCATGAGTGACGTACTCGTTCCGCAAAGACCGCTCCTCCAGCCAGTCCTCACGCTGCGCAAGGACGCCGCTCCACGGCCAGCGCCGTTAGGTGGCAAGAAAGAAGAACACGTTGTGCACGAACGGCTGGATGTCCAGCGTAGAGTCTTGAGAGCCGCCATCAGTGAGCTGCGTTCACAAGCCGCGGCTGGGAAACTGAACTTCTTCGGTGGTTACACGCTTCTGGTTGCGGAGATGTTCAACGATTCATTTGCTACGTCTTGGACTCCGCGCAGTCTCTTTCAGATTCGGGGAGAAACGCTAACGCGCGCGGCCGCAAGCAACGGGTACATTATTGAAATCGAGAGAGATGACCTAGCGGAGATTGAAAACCGCATCGTTACGAACGATTCTATCGCATGTCGGTGTGACATCTCACGCGTAAGGACAATTAGGGCTTGGTCGGCAGATGATCTGTACAGGGGCCGTACGCACGCCTCTCTTTGGCGCAGTGCTGTCGAATATGAAAACGGACGCGGGTTTATTGTCTGGCTTGCACCGCTTCGTGATTCCGAAGCCAGAGTCGATGTTATCCAAACGCTCGATGACATGCGGGGCGAAGACCTTTTTATACCGACCGCCCCAAGGCTGTTGCTCGGGAACGTCGGGGATTCAGAAATCGCTGTTCCTGATCTTTCCGCAAGGCAGGATAGTCTTGCAATGGCTAAACGTGATTATCGGGCACACGGTCATGGCCGCGCGCTGATCGAAGTCCCGTCGAGCGTCGCGTTAAATCAGATTATATCCTCAGGTACCGTATTTCGTATCGAACCAGTTCTACCGCTCCATGTGACATCGCCGGGCAGCGGCGCAGAACCGTCGGCATTGCCCCAGTCAGTGGCGCAATCGCCAATTGTCGGCGTGGTTGATGGCGGCTGTACCGCAAATCGCTACAAAATCGCGGAGGCATGGCGCGATACCCCGCTCATTGCCACCGGCCACGCCGATACGAGGCATGGCAATCAAGTCGCCTCGATGGTCATTCATGGTCATGAATGGAACAATAATCTTCCGCTTCCTGAACTGTATTGCCGGATTGGCGTCGCTCAGGCGATAGCGCGTGAAGGTGCTAGCGTTAGATACAACCTAGCGCGACTTATTTCATATATTGAGAACACCCTTACTCGACATCCAGAAACACATGTCTGGAATTTGTCTTGGAACGAAAGAGCCTCGGCAGACCCGATTCTCGTGAGCGCGATCGGACACGACCTGAGCTTGCTCGCACGTAGATTCAAAGTTTTGTTTGTCGTTTCGGCAGGGAACGTACCAACCACGCAAGGTGATCGGATCGCGCCCCCTGCCGATTGTGAAGCGGCTCTGGTGGTTGGTGGCAGGCAGTTTGCTAATGGTGAGTTGGGCGACGTGTGCCCTCATTCCCTACCGGGATTTGGACCGGAATTTCAGTTGGTTCCACACGTCACGACTTTTTCACCCTTGCGGGTTCTTGGGGGAGTTGTGACACGCGGTACCAGCTATCAAACCGGGCTAATTTCTTCGCTCGCCGCCCATACGTTTGAAAATTTGCGAGACCCGACGCCTGATCTGGTTAGGGCGCTAGTCATTAACTGCACCGATCTGATTCGATTCGATCAAGGACTAGGATGGGGTACGCCTTCCATCGAAACGATGCCCTGGAACTGCGCTCCCGGAAGCGTAACGCTCGCATTTCGTGCCCAGTTGCAGACCGGGACTTTATACTACTGGAATGACATTCCGCTTCCCGCCGAGATGATTAAAAACGGGAAGCTTCGTGGAACCGTTTCACTCACGACGATCCATCAGCCGTTCTGCAACGAAGAAGGCGGTCCAAACTATATCGCCACCCGTGTCGGTGCTGCCATTCAATATCGCAATGCAAAGGGTCAGTTTGAAAGTCTTGCAGGATCGAAAGAACTCGAAGACACGCCGGAGAACACCGCGCGGTCTGAGTTTAAGTGGCAGCCGACGCGTCGGATATGTCGCAGACTGAGGGGGGTTGGATTTAGTGGCCGANNTACGCTAGGCTATTCGCGCGTAACGTTGAGCAATTCGGGTACAGGATAAACGCTGATTTGCCTGCCGTAGAAACTGTCTTTGTGCTGACTTTCTCAGACGGCTCAAAATCGCCACGTATCTACAATTCGATGGCGGTGTCTCTCGGCACCTTCGTTGAAAGTGCGGTCATCGATCAAGACATTCCTGTCGAACGTTAAATTCAACCTTGG
>PKZC01000061.1 GCA_003132905.1 Bryobacterales bacterium
GTTCATCGCGACCTGAAACCGGGGAACATTTTGGTCACGCCCGACGGCCGCGTGAAGATTCTGGATTTCGGCCTCGCCACGCTACAAGCCGTGGCGCCAACGGACGCAACGCTTACCCGCGGGATCACCGACCCGGGGACGGCGGTAGGCACCATCGGCTACATGTCTCCGGAGCAGGCGCGCGGCGAGACCGTGGACGCGCGCAGCGACCTGTGGTCGATGGGCGTGATCTTTTACGAATTGCTCACCGGCGTTCGTCCTTTCGAAGGCACCACCCAGGCGGTAATTTTCGAAGGCATCCTCTCGAAAACACCGGTCCCGCCCCGCACGCGGAATCCGAAGATCCCAGCCGAGTGGGAGAGAATCGTTTCCCGGCTGCTCGAAAAGGATCGCGCCACCCGCTATCAATCGGCTCAGGATTTGCTGGCGGACTTAAAGCGGGTCAATCGAGATTCCAGTTCCGGAACTTCAACGCCACTGCCTCCGCACCGCCGCAGTTGGCGGAAGTACGCGCTCGGCGCCGTCGCGGGACTGATCGTGTTGGGCGGCGCGCTTGCCTATTTTCTGCCACGCCGTACCGCATCGATCGATTCTCTCGCGATACTTCCCTTCGCCAACGCCGGTCAGAGCGCCGATGCGGACTACCTGAGCGATGGCGTCACCGATAGCGTCATCGGCAATCTTTCCAGCTTACGAGGCTTAAAGGTGAAGTCGAGAAATGCCGTCCGCAAATACCGAGGCGGCGATGTTGATGCAGGGCAGGCGGGCAGGGAATTGGATGTGGCCGCCGTACTGACGGGGCGGATCGTGCAGCATGGCGATGCGCTTTCCGTCCGCGCCGATCTGATTGACACTCGCGACAACAGCGAGATCTGGGGTGAGAATTTCGAAGGCAAAACTTCGGACATCCTCAGCATCCAGCGCGATATTACCGCCCGCATTTCAGAAAAGCTGCGGCTGAGCGGCGAAGACAAGCAGCAATTAGCGAAACGCGAGACCGCCAATCCCGAGGCGTATCAGCTTTATCTCAAGGGACTATACTTCACCAGCAGGTTTACCAAGGATGACGCAGACCGAGGGTTGGACTACTTCCGGCAGGCCATAGCGGCCGATCCGAACTATGCACTGGCCTACCAGGGACTGGCCGATTACTACGGAGTAATCGACGATGTTTTTGTCCCGTCGCGCGACTCGGAGCCAAAGGCCAAGGCAGCAGCATTGAAGGCGCTGGAACTGGACGATCACCTGGCCGAATCCCACGAAGCTCTGGCGGCCGTGCTTTTCTGGTACGACTACGACTGGCCTGGCGCGGAGAAGGAGTTGCGGCGGGCAATCGAGCTGAACCCAAACCTGGCCGGAGCGCACACTCTGTACGGATGGTATCTGACCTGTCTGGGCCGCCCGGAGAATGGAATTGCCGAAAGCCGCAAGGCACAAGCGCTCGATCCTCTCGGGCCCGAGCCCGTGCAGATCCTGGGCACCAACCTGTATTTGGCCCGGCAGTACCCGGAAGCGGTGAAGCAATCACTCAATACGCTCGATCTGGATCCGAAATATTTCCTGGCGCATCTCCAGTTGGCTTTGATTTACATGGCGCAGGGCAAATCGCGTGAGGCAATTGCCGCGGCGAAGAGTGCGAGAGAGGATGAGCCGCTCGCCGACTGGCCCACCGCCGTGCTGGGGATGGCTTATGCCGCCGACGGACAGCGCGCGGAGGCCGAGAAGGTGCTTGCGGAGATGAAGCAGAAAGCCAGCCGTGGCTGGGTTCCGTCCTACACCTTTGCCGAGATTTATGCCGGCCTGCGGGACAAGTCCGCGACGCTGGACGCCCTGGAAAAATCTTACGAAGAGCGGGCCTGGTTCCTGACGTACCTGAATACGGCTCCCGAGTTCGATTTCATTCGGTCCGAGCCGCGATTCCAGACTTTGCTCCGCCGGATGAATTTTCCGCGTTAACGGCGACGGTCATATCCGATTCCCCACAGGCTCCACAAGTAATGCGCCCTGCTTTCCCCCCAGACCGTTACCCACCGTCGTAAATCGCTCGGTCGGCAACGTTGGCTTTCTCCGAGTGGCGCGTGATCCGACCCATACCTTTAAGCAACTTCCCAGATGTTTAGTTCGAGCCGAGATCATTAGTGACAGCGGTGGGAACTGCACATATTGCAAACATCTTCGAACCGTTCAGCTCCTCTGCATTCTCGAAGTGAAATAGCCGCGGCGGCGCATGCGCCGCCACAGGGCGCTTCAGCCACCCAACAATCCAAGCTCCTTAAGTCGAACTTCAACCGCCTTACGTGAAACCGCGAACTCATTCATCAGGGCCGAGGTTATCTTCATGTAGTTAAGTTGGTTTTCAGGCTGATGATCCCAGTAGATGAGGCCAAATCCCTTGTCCCTGATACCCATCGATTCTGCCTTCATCACTGCGATTCGCGCGAACTGGCGTTGGGGCAACAACAGGGAAGATGCGAATCGATTTGCTTGCCATTCGAGCCGCCGGATCATGTCCGACTCAAGATCATCCTTCTCGCTGGTTTCAAGGTCCTGTGTGTCGAAACTCTCGGCCCGAAGATACTCCCCGTGCCCCAGAATGAGATGGCCGAGTTCGTGAGCTAATGTGAAGCGCTCTCTCCCCGGGCCCGCTGGATCCGAGAAGACCACTATCGATGGAGGTGTAAATGTTATGTTCCCCAGAATTCCTTTCGAGGCGGTTTCCTTATCGGCCTCCACGTTCCTGACAACCTTAAGCCCGCAAGCCTTTGCTTGCCATTCACAGATCACGTCGAGCGAAACAGGGCCATCTTTGTGGCAAATAGCGTCGTGAATTGCATTGCACCGGGCATCGATCGCCGCTCGACTGATAAAGGGTGCAGCAGCGGGCGCGGGTCGTTCGGCTGCCACCATAAAACTCCAGTTGCCGAGCACATCTGCCGTTATTGCACGAAAGAGGTCGTAAGGAGAATACGTGAAAGTATCCGCAAAATTGCAAACGCAGTCAAGCCCAGGTGTTTGATGCCTTTCTTCTGTGAGGCCCGTTCTAATCTCTGTTTCTCTCGCTGCGAACGATGCTGCGTACCGGGCCGTGACGGACCGCATGAGGTCCCACTTACGTTCAGGGAACCGAAGAATGCCAATGTGCTTAGCCCTCGCGTATTCGAGTGCTGCGGGCTGAAAGGAGCTTGAAGTGACAATAATCCCTTTCGTCGCCGCAGATGCGACCTGTTGTATCTTTGCGTGGAAAGCTTCCACCTCATCCGCCTGAATCTTTCTACCGTGGTCCTTGCATTCAACTAGGCAGAATACAGAAGGGGTATTCAATTTGGCAAATGTGACCTCGATCGCGATGTCGAAGATGATGCTCGACTTACGGTCAGGA
Organism: Bryobacterales bacterium; assembly: GCA_003132905.1. Next base: position 3,380 of record PKZC01000061.1, read on the forward strand.
GAGTAATAGCGCTTTTGATGATAAATGGCGCTGCACTCAGGTAGATAAAAGAGTCGGCCGGCGTTCAATTCCTCTTCCAGGTAGGAGAATACCTGCTTCTCGAAATCGGAACCGCGTGTCGTCGTACTCATTGGAATGAGGCCCTATCGAACAGGTTAACGCCATTAAATTGTGCGGAAGCCGTCGGAGTTGCGAATGCGCGAGGACCCGTCGAGGGCGAACGACGTTCTCAAAAGTCTGCGGGGGGCCGGTCCGAGCGGATTGTCGGCGACACGGAAGAGGCTTGTTTCGGGGATGGTGGTACCCTTCGTACGAATGGCGCGTCAACCGATCCTGAATCTTGAAAAGCCAACTTATCGGATTGCTCAGGCACTAATTTCGGCCCAACGTTTTTAGAGCATGCTAGACTTTCTCCGAGGAATGAGCCACAAGTGGCAAGCTAGGCGACCATGGCGCTAGATTTCTACTTGGGCAGCACGTATTCAGATCTAAAGGAATATCGTCACGCTGCGATCGCCGCAGTCCGCACGTTTTCGGAACGATCCAAAGAATACTACGTCGACTATGAAGTGTTCGACCCGAATGCGCTGCCTCACGAAGGCAAGGCGCTTCTCGATACTTGCTTGTCCCAAGTCAAGAAAGCAAGCTACTTCATCCTATTGCTTGGCTGGCGATACGGCTATGTTCCGGACGGCAGCGAACTGTCAATCATAGAGCTCGAGTTCAACGCGGCTGTCGAATCTGGTATTCCACGGTTCTGCTTCGTAATTGATGACCGCCATGCTGTGTCTCCGCGGCATGTGGAAACAGGTGAAGGCGCGGAGAAGCTTCGGCGTTTCAAAGCGCGAGTCGAAAGCCAACACGTCGTTAGTCGCTTTACTACGCCGGATGATTTCGCTCGGCAACTCATCACGAGCATATCCGTGCTGAACCGCCCAATGGCGGAGGCCACTCAGGCTCTTGCTGAGTGGGAACTGTTGAAGCAAGAGACTTACAGGTATCGCGCAGAGGCGGCGGTATTCCGCGAAACAATTGAGTTCTACAAGAATAAGCTTGACCGACTTGTCCCCGCAGTGCCCATCTGGCGCGCTCGGAATTTCGAGATGGACCGCACTCTGTGCTTCGTCTTGATGCCTTTCGCCGATGAATTCTTCCTCACCTATGAGGAGGCGATTCGTCCGGCGCTTGAGGCAGCTGGCTTACGCGGCGTGCACGCTGGGGAGATTTTTGGAACTCGGGAGATCATGGAGGATGTTTGGGAGTCGATCTGCACTGCTCGAGTGGTTGTGGCCGACGTCACCGGCCGAAATCCTAACGTTTTCTACGAGCTTGGCATCGCGCACACCATGGGAAAGCAGTGCGTTGTGCTTACTCAATCACCTGGCGATGTCCCGTTTGACATTACGTCTCGTCGTTATATCCACTATGACCCAACGAAACGCGTTGCTCTCCGCGACAGGTTGGAACGAACCCTGAAGCGCATTCTGATCTGACTAGACGCCCAACAACAGTAGGCCGCGCACGACGGTCTGAGTGGATCGTCGGAGACTCGTACAAAGGGACGAGTCGAACTGGCCAGATAACCCGCCGCCCCTATTGCCCCCCCGGACCCCGAGCCGGCCCCTGCAACAAAGGCAAATCCTGATTATTCTCCTGGCAAATATATTCCAGCAATTCCGTCCCCGGCATCAGCGTCGCCTTACCCAGCGTCGTAAACGGCTTCGCGTACGCCCCCGGATCGTCAATCGTCACCTCAATCGCCATGTGCCCCAAATCCGTGCGCGTGTAGCGTTCGATGGTGTGCAGCTTCTCGGTGTGCGGATGGCCGACATAATCGAACCAGAACTTGTCGTTGAACCCAACCGTATCCACCACCAGCGTGTTTCCCTCCCAATGCCCCACCGAATGGCCATACCACGTCGGATCCGGATCGTCGGGATGCTTCGCGTTCATGAAAATCTGCCGGTAGCTATGGATGTTGCCCTCGTAAAGAATGAAGTAGTGAGTCGGCGTCTGCACGATCCGCCACGGATAGGGCGATCCGCGCGGAATCCCCGCCGGCAGGCAGTTCGCCTCCGGATCCTGCTTCGACAGGCGATTCTTCACAACGTCCGCCGCCCATGGCAGCATCACCACCTGCTCGCCCGCCTTTAACGTTTTCGGATTCGAGATATCGGCATCGCCGCCGCCGCTGCCCAGCCAGACTCCCGATAGGTCCGGCGTTCCATCGGCCAGCTTCGGCATCGGACCATCCGGCGCCAACTGCTGATTCCGATACAGCCCGATCGTTCCGGTTTTCCCCTGCTGAGCCGAGAGAGAGAAGACCGTCAAGACCGTCAACAGCGCCCCGCTCACCATTCCAATCGCAATTCGCTTGTTCACGTTGCACTCCTTGCTGCCGTCATTTTGCAGGCTCGTCCCCGCCCAGGAAAGTTAATTTGTGCCCGTCCGGAAAAGTAATCACGCCGGCGCTGCCATAATTCGAACTATCCTTGGCGCGAATTCCAGTGACGCTCACCGTATCGCCCGGTTTAATGGAATTGCGTTTCCAGCCATTCCGGATCAGCACGTTCGGGCTCGCGAGTTCCAGATTCCAATTGGCCACGGTTCCATTCGCGTCTTTCACGTCCATATAGAAGTGCGCGTGCGGATTCGTCCATTCCACCGCCGTCACCACGCCGGTTAAGTCGATCTTTTTGGTGGAATCGAATTCCGCCGCGCCCGAATGATGCGCCAGCGCGGGCAGCCCGGAACCCAGCCAGACGCCGCACGCAATCGCGATAGAGAGAACAAACCTCATCGCATACCTCCGTGGGCGATTCTGTCACACCTGCGACTGCTTCCACAAGCGGCAGTCTTGTCTCACGCAAGATG
>PKZC01000098.1 GCA_003132905.1 Bryobacterales bacterium
CCGGTTCGAGCAGATGCCCGATGTCGTGCAGCAACGCAGCAACGACGAGTTCCGCCGGCGCCTCTTCGCGCTGCGCAAAGTGCGCCGCCTGCAGCGCATGCTCGACCTGCGTCACCGCCTCGCCGAAATACGCACCGCCGCCGTGACGATTGAACAACTCGGCAATTTCATCGAACACTTTCATGGCTGCTCTCCAGCGCAATCCGACTGTACACACTGTCCTTGGTCAAATAACAGCCCTGCAGGTGGCGCGCCGCAGTGAACGAAGTGCGGGCATGCAGCACACGCCAGTTATCGAACACCACCATATCGCCCTTGTCCATCCGCATCCGCAGGTGAAAATCCGGCTGGCGCAGATGGCGCGCAAAGCACCGGTAGGCATCGTAGTAATCCGTGATATCGGGGCTGGAGGGCGGCAGCGGCGCGATGGAGCGGTTGTTGTAATGCACGGCAACGACGTCGCCCCGCATCCCCAGCTGGATTATCGGGCGCTCGGCGTAGAGATCAACGTCCCTGGCACGAAACTGGAACGGCACGGGGTTTTGCGTCAGCGCTGCGAACTCCTTGGTATGCACGCGACGCAGATGTTCGGCGAGGGCAAAGCCATCGGTGAACAGATTGTCCCCGCCGTCCGCGGCGGGCAGGATGCAATGCAGCACCTGAAATCCGGGCACCGGGTCTCGATACGGGTTGTCGGTGTGAAGCCCAAGGCCAAGATCGGTGTAGGCGAGATTTTCCGCCTTGGCAACGGAGCGAACGTCAAAAAGCCGCCCGTAGTTCGTCTCCTGCACGAGGCCAATGGGTGCGACCGCATCCAGAATGGCGCCATCGCGCGCCGGTACTTCCGACACAAATGCAAGACCCTCCATCCCTAGGCGCATGAACCAAGTCGCGACGCGGGCATCCTTGTCGCGAAGTTGCTGAAGCGTGAGCCAGGCAAAATCGTCATAGGCATCCATCTCTTGCGCATCGCCCAACAAGGTCACCGGACGCGGCGCGCCAGCCGCCGGTCGCTGCCGTTGCGATGCGAGCCACGCGATGGCTATGGAGGTCGGGGGCGCCCCGTCCTGCCAATCGATGCGCACGTGCGCATCGTTCATCGTCGCTTGGCGAATCTTCGGCTCATCCGGCAGATTGGCGACATCGATCAGCCGCTGGCCGCTGTGAGCGTCGCGATGAACGGGGTCATTATCGGCGAGCCACAGGCTGGTGAAATCAGTGCGCTGCCCATCCGACCATTCAACCGACAGCAAGTCCGGCAGAAAGGTCAGCGTTTGAAGGGTGATTCCATTGCTCATCGTGACTTTATCCTGTAGAGCACCGCCGCGGCGAGTGCCGACAGCGCGCAGACACCTGCGAGCAGCAGGAACACGCCATGCCAGCCGAACGCACCCGACAGGCGCGCGATGAAGTAACCTGCCGCCGTACCCCCGATATATCCAACGCCATCGATGATGCCGGAGGAGGCCGCGCTCGCGCGTCCCCCGCCAAAATCGAGCGCATACGCGCCGCCCAGATAAGAATAAGGCCCGAGCAGGCTAAAGGCGACCACACCGATCAGGATCAGCGGCAGCGTGGCGCCGGCGAGTGTTGCCGGCACTCCCATCAGCACAATCAGCGCCACGGTGGATATAGTCAACCCGATCGTCATCAGCAAGGCGCGGCCATTGATGCCCATCCGGTCGGAGAGCCATCCGGAAAACAGAACCGAAACCGCACCCACCGCGGGAAAGATGGCGCTCAGCGAGCCGGCATGGCCGGGACTGAAGCCGATGTGGCTTTTCAGGTATTCCGGTGTCCAGGTGTTGAACGTTTCCCGCACGATCGTGCAGCCGAACGACAGCAGGCAGACAAGCAGGAATGCGCGGCTTTTCAGCAGCGGCAGGACGAGGCCCCGCAGGCTCGTCTGCCAGGCTTCGCCCGTCGTGGATCTCACATCGGCGTACAGGTTCTGCGGATTGACGGTGGGTTCCACAAACCCAAGCTTCACGCGCGATTCGTGCAGGAAGAACAGGTTCGCGACGAACATGACCCCCGCAACTGCCGCCGCATAGCAAAACAGGGTTCGCCACCCGTAACCATGGTCAATCAGCATGCCCATGGTTTGCCGCGCCAGCGCATCGCCGATGAGATAGCTTAAGGACAGCAGGCCAATAATGGTGCCGTAGGAACTGAAATTGAACCATCGTGAACTGACCTTGATCAGGCCCGCCCAGCCAACCGATTGCGTGAGTCGATTGCCGATCCAGGCCAGCGTGAAGATTGGCAGCATCCCGGTGGACGCGAACAGCAGCGTAAAGGCCGTCGCGCCGCCGAGCCCCAGCAAAAAGCTCCGCTTGCCGCCCCACAAATCGCCAAGCCCTGCGAAAAAGAATTTGCAGATCGCGTAGGCGAGGATTCCGTACGAGGAGATCGCGCCGATCCTGGCCATCGCGACGGCCGGCGTCATGCCGCTGCGGGACAGCTCGTCGATGATCAGCGGTGTCGCCACCGATAAATCGGCGCGGCAAAAATAATAAGCGCCATAGCCGCAGAACAGCAGCCCGATGACGACGGTCTGGCGCGATTTGAGGCTCAGCGCGCGCATATCAGGCGACCACCAGCGCAACGCCCACCGCCACGAGTCCCATGCCGCCCATGGCCGGCAGCGTCAGCTTCTCGCCGAAACAGAAGTACGCGATCAGCGCCGTGAAGGGCGGCGTGAGATACATGAGGCTCGACACGCGCGATGCTTCCCCTTCGCGAATCAGGATAAAGAGCAGCGCGACCGCGCCCATGGATAAGGCCAGCACCGACCAGGCCATCGCCAGCATGAAGGGCATGGTCCAGTCGATCGCGCGCGATTCCGACAGATACGCGAGCAGTGAAAAGCAAAGACCGGAGGCGACGTATTGCAGCACGCCAACGGTGCGCAGGTCCGCCCCGGAATTGAATTTCTTCTGGTACACCGTACCGACACTGATGCACACGAGCGCGAAACCTGCCAGCAATCCGGTCTGCCAGGTCAGTGCCGCGAATGATACCCGGTGTCCGAGGACCAGCGCTAGACCCACGACCCCGAGCGCGAGGCCCGCCCATTGCCGCGCAACCAGCCGCTCATCGAGAAACATGATCGCGACGAGCGCCGTCAGCACCGGTTGCATGCCGACGATCAGCGAGATCATGCCGGCGGGCATGCCATGAGAGATGGCGGCGAAGACTCCGCCAAGATAACCGGCGTGCACGAGCAGGCCCGCGACGATCACATGCAGGGCCGCCCGGCCGTTCGCAGGCCAGGGCGCACGCNNCGAGCCCCATGCGCAGCGCGAGAAAGGTCATCGGACCGGCGGACGGCAAGCCGTATTTTGCGCTGATGAATCCGGTGGACCACAGCAGGACAAAAAATATCGGGACGAGCTTCCTGGACAAGGTCAGTGCTTGGCGGGAGCAACCCACTTTTCTATGATGCCGCCCTTCATGACGAACACGACCTGCGTGAGCACGTGCATATCATCCAGAGGGTTGCCGGGCACGGCAATAATGTCGGCCAGATATCCCGACTGCAGCGCGCCAATCTGACCGTCCCAGCCAAGAAGCCGTGCGCCGTTCAGCATATCGGCCTGCAGCACTGCAAGAGGCTGCATGCCGTACCTGACCATCGACTCAAGCTCCCGCGCCTGTGTGCCGTGCGGAAAAGGGCCGACATCCGAGCCCACCGCGAAGGGGATGCCCGCGCTCAGCTGCTTGCGGAATTCACTGATCTTGTATTCCAGCTGCGCCCGGTCCTGGGCCGGATCGGGAACCCCCATCGAACACGAATCCAGCCGGCGGTGGAGGCAAAAAATTGCCCGATACCTTTAGCATTCGCAATATACTCCAAGCCCGCTTGATTTGCCCGAGGAGCCGCTGGGATTTCATTGCTCACGACTTCCAGCATTCGACGATTCCCGATGCACAAGGATCGGAAGGTCTGATTTTAGTGCGATGCCAATACCGGTGGAAAGTTGATCTAGCATTGCGTATCGGCGGCGATACATGCTGCGTTTTTTTGCAGGAACATCGGAAATATCGCGTTGAGAAAAAGCGGTAGGAAGAACAAAAAAACCGTCGTCGCCCGGCACTCCTCCTCGATCCTCCCAGATTTCATCGTAATTCAGAAGCACCTTATCTTTCGCATCTATGGTTAGAAATGCACGTCTAGTCATGTGGTACCGATTGGCGTCGGCAACGCATTTTAGCCGCGTAACGCCGAGGGACGGGATGAGCATGCGGAATAGTTCGAAGGCCAGATCTCGGGGCCGCATGCCGTGCGCAGCTTTTGTCAGCGCCCGATTCTGATCGAGTGCTTCGTCACTCTTTCGCCCTTGGATTCCGCCAACGTAAGCCGTTCGTCCAGCTTCATCGTCAGACAGGCAAATAGAGATAGTAAAAACGCGGTCAATTGCCACCCAAAGCGAAAAACTTAGCAGCCCGTCACATTCCCTCCATTTGGGCTGATCAAGCATAAATCTACACTGATGACCATCCAGTTCAAACGATAGGAACTCGACATACTGACCACTGCCTATGTCGAATGGATGTGAGAGCTTGTCGACGATGGCGCAGTGCTCGATCATCCGCCGCAGGCGCACTGCGCTTGACCATTTGGCGCAGACGAACGGCTGAGCGGCCAATGTCCGTACACGGCCAGGTCCGGCAGTGAGCCGTCCGAGCGCTGTACCCGACCGAGCTTTGGCCATGTGTAAAGCCTCGCTTGGGGCCACGATTAATTTGCAGGCACCGTAGGATAGGCGAATCCACCGACCTAACCCACTGATGATGGTCGCAGAGCGTATCGGCGACGCATCACGTTCAATCAGATCTGAGATTGAGCCATGTGCTCGATCGGTTGCTATGTCACGCGGCGATAAGTCGGTGACCTCAATCTGCGCATTGGTCACAGATGACAACGCTGCACGGTATGAACAAGCATTACCCACCCCATTTACCCATCCCACCTAGGTATCCGCAAATATATAAATTTGTTTAGATGTCGATAGTCATTGGAATTTCAACTTGAAAATTAACACATATAGTGCATATAAAATGTCAGTACTGTCCGGACGTTGATCCGCCGAAGCGGCATAACTTGCTGAAAATGATGGTATAAACCATGATTTTTTCTGGTCTCGATTTCAACTCAAAAAGCGCGATCCATGCGCCTGCGAAGTCATTTTTCGTGGGTCACGATCATGCACGCAGGGAAGTTGATTTTCGCTCAGTTGACCGAGTACTTGCCGCTGACGACGTTTCGTCGCTGCGTGGCCCGCTACGGCGGGGAGCACAAGATCAAGCGCTTCACATGCCTCGAGCAGTTTCTGTGTCTGGCGTTTGCGCGGCTGACTTATCGGGAAAGTCTTCGCGATATCGAAGCATGCCTGCGTGCGCATCGCGAGAAGCTTTATCACATGGGGATTCGCAGCCGCATCTCGCGCAGCACTCTGGCGGATGCGAACGAAGTTCGGGATTGGCGTATCTACGCAGACTTCGCCCAACGATTGATCGCCATGGCTCGCAAGCTCTACGCCAACGATTCCTTTGGCGTCGATCTGAAAGAGACGGTGTACGCGCTCGACACCACGACGATCGACTTGTGTCTGTCGGTCTTTCCATGGGCGCCGTTTCGGCGTGCCAAAGCAGCGGTCAAACTGCATACGCTGCTCGACTTGCGCGGCAATATCCCGGTCTTTATTCACATCAGCGACGGCAAAATGCACGAGGTCAACATCCTCGATCAGTTGCTGCCCGAGCCGGGAGCATTCTACATCGTGGATCGTGGCTTCCTTGGACTTCGAACGGTTGTTTCGCTTCCACGAGGCGGGCAGCTTCTTTGTCACGCGAGGAAAGGCGAACCTGAAGGCCGAGCGTCGCTACTCGCATCCGGTAGATCGCAGCACCGGGTTGATCTGCGATCAGACCATCGTGCTCACGGGCTTTTACTCTCACAAAGGGTTCCAGACGCCGCTGCGGCGAATCCGCTTCAAAGATCCGAAGACTGGCAAGCGGCTGATCTTCCTGACCAACAACTTCGCATTGCCGGCTTTGACGATAACCGATCTGTATCGATGCCGTTGGCAGGTCGAGCTCTTCTTCAAGTGGATCAAGCAGCACCTTCGAATCAAGGTATTTTACGGAACCAGCGAAAATGCCGTCAAAACTCAAATCTGGATTGCCGTCGCAATTTACGTGCTCGTTGCCATCCTCAAGAAGCGCCACGCGTTGGAATCCTCACTCTTCCAGATTCTACAGGTTCTCAGCGTCACGCTCTTTGAGAAAACGCCCATTCTGCGGGTCTTCGGAGAGGTGGAGTCCCAAGAAAAATATGATGTATTTTCCACTCAGTTGAATCTGCTCGACTTATAGCCGGACACTAGTGGGCCTCAGTAGTGACTGTGATACGACCACCGCAAGAAGGAGAGCGATGATCGTGAGAATTGTTTTCGTGTATAGGTCAATGCGCATGAGCGCCTCCAATGGAGAAGCATTATAACAACACTTTTTAATGATCGAACGCTACACCAGAACCATAACATTCGGACCAGCGGTGAGCCGGAAGGAGCTGGAGAAGGCCTTGTATGATGCGCCGCTAAGGAACTCTTGGCGCTGAGTAGCAGGATCAAAGTAAGAATCGAGTTTGTGTCCGAGGCGAGGGGAGACATCCCGCGTGCTCCCCAGTAGCGGAGAGATGATAAGCATATCTACAGCGAAGCAATGACTCTCGGCATCTGATCGACGTCGCATCCGGCCTGCGTGCAGGGTACCATCTTTGCTTCGCAGTAATATCGCTTGCCAATGTTTCGTGTTATCCCGCGCATGGAATCGCGTAACGCTTTTTCACTATTGAACCATTCGGTGTATTCAGGCTGCCCGGCGAAGCCCGCGATCTTTGCTCGGTAAACATATCCGTGGTTATGCATTTGGCGCTCCAATCAATTCCCCAACCATCCAAATGTGATCGGTGATCCCGGCTGCCATTGCTGGTGTGACCCGCAACGAGTCATGCACGCGGCAGAAGTTGTCATGGGCGAAATGCAATGCCAGCGCTGCCCCACTTTTTGGAGAAGGCGTAAGTAAGCCCCGTGAGCCGCTTGCACCATTGGCGGAGCGTACCGTTCTTTCGTTTGACATGCGATGTTCCGGCGCAGTCCAGATCAGGATTGCCGCTAATGGCGTCCGCGTAGCATGCGCCGAATGAATGTCAGCGTTCTGGGCTCCAATGCAAAGCCATCGCTTCTTCGGCTCTGCGAACTTCCTCTTCGGCTTGGAGGCAGTCATCGAGTTCGGAGCCAGATTGATTGCCGCGCAGAACATAGAGCTCAAAGGCTCGTCGATGGATTCGTTCTTCGAGCGAACTCGTCGCGAGCTTGGATTCCTTTGCAGGTGCTGGTGCAGGCATAGGTGCACCTCCAGCGATGACGGTATCACAGATGGTAACCGAACGGAACGCGNNTCTCTGGCGACTTCACGCCACTGCTCGCTAAGCATTCCAAGAATTTCAACTTGATCCACTCACTCGACATCGGCGTTTCGGAGATGCAGCGAAACTTCGATCCGATGACGAAGCAGGTTACGCGTTGGCGCGATTCCCAACTCACGGACGTTTCGGCGAAGCTCATTATCTACCAGGCTTTCATCGAAGGCGCGATAGACCTTCCGAAGCACCTCGCCGCTCCCGTCCACAACCTGTATTTCAATCCGGAGCACGAGGAGTTTGCACCAAGAACGATGTGGAGCCTGTCGAACGCCTTCACGTCCGCGCTCAAACAACTGGACCCGGTGCCGCAGTTTCGGGCTACCGCAAGGCTCGGGCCATTCTTAGAGGCTCGCGATATAACCTCTTAACGTCGCTACCACTCCTGAAACAATCTGTTCGACCCAAGCCACCCTTTCTCCGGGTGGCTTCCTTTTTTATCGTGTGCGCGCAACAATGACTTCCGGGCTCCTCGCCGAAATAGAGGTGAATTCGTCGCACAAAATGTGCCGGCCAGAATTGAGTTTGCAGCTCCACTACCATGGCCGTCTTCGAGAAATGTCTCGCCCGATAACTCACCGCGCGAAAACCGGAAGCCGAAGCCCGAACCTGACGTGATCCCGCCCGAAGCGGTTGGCATTTACGTTGCAATGCCTTACTTGCGAGGAATGTCGTCTGCGATGCAGAGACGCGATAGAGAAGGCGCACTCGATTATGGCGAAGCAGCTTTGGAGTTGCTCCCAGAAGGCTGAGTCCGATCTATTCGGAGGGCATTTGGATCGTTGACGCGAATGCTGAAGGCTTCGCCGCGAGAATGTCGGAGGAAGTTTTCTAGTTTCCTTTTCCCTTTTTCGGTTCCAGCAGTTGTGCATGACACCTTCCGTTACCGCCCGTTTGTGGGAAGAATTGAATTGTGGAGATTTCGCGGCCTTAGTTCTAACTGGCTGCGGCGGTCATTACGCTCGATACCTTACTGAAGATTTTGCTGATGCTGCTCGCCACGTTCGGCATTATTGCACCTGCCGCAACCGCCACAAACCCCGCCATCAAGGCATACTCAATCAGGTCCTGTCCGTGGCTGTCTGTCCAGATTCGCAAGATCCAGATCAGATTGATCGCTTTCTTCATTGCCTTCCTCCGATCGTTACTTATGTCGTGTTTCTTCTCTCCTGAACCGGTTCGATCGGATCAAGGACTTCGTTCCCTGAGGCTATATCGTTGTTTGTTGGGCAGCCTTTAACCTTTTTAGAGGGAAGTTGCGCAGCTTATGCCGGATGCTTCTCATGCATCGAACCATGTCTAATCTACGACATTTAACACCCAAGTAACTTACGCCATTGAAGAAAACAGGGCTGCCGGCCGATAGATTTAATGCACACCCATGAGTTAACAGGAGGACCGACGTTCTCGCTGGGCTTGCGAGAGTTAACGAGGCGCAGTCAGGGCGGCGGGGAGTAGATGCGATGACGAACTCGAAGGATTCGCAAAAAGGCCGGCGCTCCGAGAAACTGTGGCTGCCTAGCTTGCTCCTGCTTCTGGGTCAGTTCCTCACAATCACTCCCGCTCTCCTGATCGTTTTCGCCGACGAACAGCAAAGAGGGGCCTCCGATGGATATGTGGCCCTTCTGGATGAACTCGACAAACTTTCTTCCGCCATCGCCGAGCTGGAGACCGTTCCGGCGCAGCAAAGCCCCGCAGCGTGGCAGCAACGATATTCCGATTATCGCAGCCAGCTGAACCGCACTCTTGGAAGTTCCGCATTGACGCCCGAGATTCGTGAAACTCTGTCTCGAGTCGATTCCACTGTCGAGCGGATGGCAAAGGCCGCGTCTGACCTGGCGGCTTTCCATCAGGCAGGCAAGACGCCGCCACAAACCCAGGTCATAGCGGACGCGTTCCGCCAGGATGGCCGGGCTGTCCGCTCCGAGCTATCGAACGCGGAACGCTCAGTTCGCCTCCAGCTATCCACAACCGGCCACAGCCTCACGCAACTGAACACTTATCTCAAGGCCTTGGTCGGGGGAGCCTGCCTGTTGGCATTTGGAGTGGTGTTTCTGGTCCGCAAGTTTCGCATCGATGCCGCCGTGCAAAGAAAGTTACAAGAAGAACTACGAACCATTAACGAAGAGGTCGTTGCAGCGCTCGCCGCCGCTCGGTCCGAATCCGAGGCTAGGAATCAATTTCTGGCGCATGTCGGCAATTTAATGTGGACACCGTTGAATTCGATTGTTGCGGGGACGGGAGAACTTCTCCAAACGGAGCTCACTACCCGTCAGCGCGAATGCGCCCAAACCAGCCGTGAGCTGGCGGAATCGCTCACCAGAGTAGCAGGCCAGGTGGCCGACTATTCGAAGATGGAGTCCGGCGGGCTCGATCTGCAATCCGTCACATTCGAGCCGGCCGGAATCGTCGCCGATGTTCTGCAGACTTTCAGTCCGCCAGTGGAGCGCAAAGGGCTGAAACTCAAAAGCGCCATCTCGAAGGATTTGCCGCGCGCCGTAAAAGGCGATCCGGAACGATTTCGCCAGGTGCTGGTCAACCTGATGAGCAACGCTGTTCGGTTTACCCAGAAGGGCGAGATCTGGTTGCGTGCGGAGGAAGTGAGCGGACCCGAGGGCAGGACGAGCCTGCGATTCGAAGTCAAAGATACAGGCATCGGGCTGAGTGAAAAAGCTCGCGCCCATATATTTCAGCCGTTCAGCCAGGTAGGTAAATCGGCAACGGGCCAAAACCAGGGAATCGGTCTGAGCCTGGCGATTTCGAAGAAGCTGGTGGAATTGATGGGAGGCAAACTCGACGTTTCGAGCGAGCCGGCCCGCGGCAGCACTTTCTGTTTCACCGCGGTATTTGAAAGCGTTCACGCCACTCCAGAACGCCGGCCTGAACCGAGCGAAGCCACCGCGGCCGCAGTACCCGCTCACGTGCCGGTCAACTCATCGCCACAGAATGGAAAGAAAGGGCGCGAAAGAAGAACGGAGCCCCGCCATGGGATCAACTACCCGACGCTGCTCAGATCCGAACAGGCCGGCATCGGGATTATCCGAATACTGGATGTGTCTGCGTCGGGCTTGCGCGTATCGGTTCCTTTTCGCCTGGGGGTTCTGAGCGAAGTGGAGATTCGCATCGAGGGTGCGTCCGTGGTTGGCACCGTTCGGAACTGCACTTGTATTGCAGCGAACGAGTTTCATGTTGGCATCGAGCTTCAGCCGGCGAATTCAGCGGACGAGCACTTCTTGCAGCATCTCCGTCTGTTGCGCACCGAGCGGGTCACGTAGCTCGATGCGGCATCAGGAAGAACACAGTTGCTAGGGACACAGATTTGGCCGAGTACCCACATTTCAGACACGACACTGTCGGAACGAAGCGAGTATGATGGATCGGGGCGGCGTTCGCGTGCCCTTCGGCTCTGGGGTTGATCCGTGGGCCGGTAGCGGAGCCTGCTATCGCTTCGCCGCTTCAATCTGCAGCAGATCGGTGGTGCCTTCTTTGCTGGGCGCTGTTTCGCCCGAATGCCCTTGTGATCTCAGTCTCGATCGGAACAGGAATCCTGCTCTGGGCCGCCTCCGTCTCAGCGCTGTTTCGCGCCCGCAAAATCGTGCAATCGCTGCCATGATCCCCGTTCGCCCCAGGCGAAGAACTGGCCCACGGTCTCGGCATAGGCGGCTCGCGTGTTCTTGTTCCGGACAACGGCTCTAAGCACACCGCGTTGACAACTCCCGCCTATTTGATATCGTTCAAATGCGACCAGCATTCCAACTGAAGGATGTTCTTGCCGCACTATTCCCTAGTATGAATCGCGCCGCTACCAAATCGAATAATCCGCGCGTCTTTGAGGAGGCGCGGGAGGCCATTATCAAGTTCACGACGTTGAGCCGCGTTTTGACGCGGGCGGAACTTGAAACACTCGAACTGCTCTTCGATAAGCGCGCCATGACGACCATCGGCAAGAGCTTGCAAGAAGCCGAACGGGGAAAGTATGAACCAATTACCAGCATCCGGTAAATGGACGAGCGTTATCGCGTCTACATCACCCCATCAGCCCGCAAAGAAGTAAGACGATTTCCGAAGGGCTTGAAAGAAGCCATTCTCGAAGCAAGCGCCACGCTTGAAAAGGAACCGTTTGCCGGCGAGCGCCTTACGGGCTCGCTTCATATGCTGTACTCTTTTCACTTCACCTCTGGCGAATCTCAGTATCGGATCGCCTATAGCCTCGACCACCCTCGTCAATTGGTAATCGTGCATCTGATCCATAGCCGCGAAAACTTCTATGCGAAGTTGAAGCGGATTTTTCATTAGACATTCCGATGCACCGTTGCCTTTCAGCGTGACGCGCCGTTGATTACATTGGATGGCTTGCCGGACCCCGTGTTTTTGTTCGTCGGCCATGCTCAGTCGGCCGGATCTGATCAAGGGAAGCAGTAATCCTTCGTTGGGTGCTAGTTCTAAGACCGCGTAAAAGAGTTCTTATCATAGCCGAACGTGTGGCGAGCGTTTTTGCGTGTGAATTGCCAGTTGATGGTGACCTTGTGGCGATTCATGCGGCGATTCCAAGCATTTGACTCTCGCTGAAGGTGCTGGAGGCTGGGGATGCGACGCTTCCCCAGGCATTGGCGCGCGAAGAGGCCGATTTCAATCTCCGCCTGGTTGAGCCAACTGCCGTGGCGCGGTGTATAGTGCACCGTGAATCGACCCCAGACCTCAGCGCCGACCTCGTCCCCAAGGGCATCGGTGAGTGACTTCTGGCTGTGGATATTCAGGTTATCCACAACCAGATGAATGGTTTTCGCTCCGACATAACGCAGGGCGAGTCGAAAGATCACCTTGGCGAACTCAAAGGCGGATCGGTCTGGCGTCGCGAACGTGAAATGACGGCCAACCTTGGGTTCTACAGCGCAAAATACGTTGGCCGTGCCGCATCGCTCGTACTCGCTATCTCGTTTGGCTGGTTGGCCGGGACGCGCCGGTTGCGAAGGGCGAACCTCGGCATGGAGAGAAACCGGTTTCTCATCCAGGCAAACGACCGGCTCAGCTGGATTGTAGGGCTTCTCATATACCGCCAGGACGTCTTCCATCTTGCGGACGTACTCGGCGTCGAGTTGAGGAATGCACCACATTTTTTTCCCGCCACGGCTTCAGTTCGTGGCTCTCGAGCAGGATGCGGATCGTCTCCCGGCCCACCTGCGGCGCCAGTTTCCGCTTGACCGCCTCGGTAGCGACCAACCGCACACTCCACCGCGCAATGCCCTCGGGCGGCGAACCGCACACCATGGCGATGATTCGCTGGCTCTGGCCTACGTCCAGCGTTCGCTGTTTCCCTGGCCGGGGCTTTTCGTACAGTGCCGATTCCAGCCCTTGCTCCTCATAACGCCGGGCAACTGCTCTCACCGTTTTCGCCGCCACACCCACATTGGCCGCCACCTGCGCCGCCTTCTGACCAATGTCGAGCTGGCGCAGAATCGAAGCACGCCGCAAAACACGCGCCGATTCCCGCCCCTTGGTCAGCATCCCAGCAAGCTGCCGCCGATCCTTCCTTCCCAACTGGACATGCACCCGATGATAGCTTTGCATGTCTCCACTATGCGGCCATTCCACTCGTTCAAGAAGTGACTGAAAAGGTACATCATTATACGGTCAAAGACCTAGCAGCTCCAGTACGAAGCGGCATTCGCTGGGGAAGTTCTCCGCGACCTCCACGAACTGCCGGCGTCCGTGCGCGAGGCAGTTGGCCAGCAGGATTTCCACGCCCCCGGGTAACTTCGGAACATTGCGCGACAACGCATCGCACATCTG
>PKZC01000197.1 GCA_003132905.1 Bryobacterales bacterium
GATCGGCGGGAACGACGCCGGCGATCTTGATGCTTGTGGCGGTCCGGGCCTTGGAGAAAAAGCTTGCGGTGGTGGTATTTGCTTGCGGGCCGAGAGTGAGGTCTAGGTGATCGTATGCATCGCTGTGCTCTTGAGATGGCAGGTATTGGGCATCGTGTCGAGATTACGATCGGTGGCGAGGTCGCGATGATCCGCATCGGCAATGGACGGCAAGGGCGGGACTGTTTGGGGGGATGGACATAAGGAAGCAGAAGTCAGTNNGAAATCGGCGACGTAGATTCCGTAGACGGCGTTTACCGGGACGTACCCCGCCAACGAATGCCGGCCTGCGTTCGAGGCTCTTGGTTTCGCGTGGGAGAGCAGACAACCAGCATGCCGTTACCGTAGAATTGCGATATGCTCGGCGATCTGGTGAAGCTGCTTGAATTGCTGGTTAGCATTCTCAAAGGTAGCGGCGACCATAAGCGTGCGCACCTCGCGAAAGACCTTCGGCGACTGCATCAAGAGATCGCGGACATGGTGGAGCGTGGCCNNGATCCTGCAGCTCGTTTCCGAGCACAATCCCTATCCTGACGGGCGCGCCGTTCAGCTTCTTTCCGAGCAACTAGGTGTACTCGACACGATTAAGGAAACGCTGACTACCGGGGCCATCGGAGATGTTTTGCAAGTGCACTTGCCCGAAGCAAGACGCCATCTCAACGCTTACATCGACGCTAAGAAGAACCGCGTCTGCATCAGGCTCGATCAGCTTGTAAGCGACGGAAGTCAGCTTCAGCCCGACGAGTGGATTGACAGCATGGAAAATAAAATCGGGCAGCTAGAAGTTCCTTCTTTGTCCCCAGCGTGGTCGCATGCATTGACATTTTACGCAATGGTCCTTAGGACTGAAGGCGAGATCGACCTCATCAATTCAAAGCCGCTCGCCCCAAACACGCGTTTCGTCGTCGAGGGCGAAGACAGGGAGATCAGCATGGGACATGAACTCCTGAACCGCATCGCGGCCGCTAACGAGCAGGTCCGGGCCTTCCTCGTCGAGAAGTTCAAGTTCGAAGACATTCTCTAAGAGGACTGCCCGCAAACACCAGCAATATCGGAACGGCCCTGTCGCCCCCAGGGTGTAGAGATCGGCACCAAGGATGAGCACTGCCGTGACGTGCCGTCAGCTCCAACCGGAGTTTGGAAGGTAGGCGTTATAAGGCTTGTACCGTTTGACAGCGAGTCGGGTGGAATGTAACTCCCGTCAGGTCCTAGTGCTGTATCAAAAAAGGCGCCGGCCCGGCATTTTCCCCGCACCCGAATCATCTATCTGCCGGAGCATTTCCGATACGGCACTAGGACTTCACGGGAGTCATTCAGAGGAGCGACGGTTCCGCCCTTCGGTACGCCGTGCAGAGATACACTGGGCATGCTGTATTTGTTGTTATGACAAGAACACCGCCCGACCTGCTCGTCAGTTATCAGATTCCATTTCCGGAAGAGACTCTTCAGCCGTTTATCGACACTGTGAACGCGCCGGGATTGGCCCTTGTTATCGAACCCCGGCAGCCACCTGGGCCATTCGCTGGCTTCCAGTGGCTGCTGCCGACCGCCGTTATCATCTGGTTCGGCAAATCCTATTTTGATGGCTTTCTCAAGGAGGCTGGCAAAGACCATTACGCGCTTCTCAAACGGGGTCTCAGTTCGCTCTGGCCCCTGTTCTTCGGCGAGAGCCGGGCCGTTCGTATGACTGCCGTCGGAACACCCGGAAAGATCCGACCTGGCGACGCGAAATACTCTCTCGGCATCTCCATACTCGCGGAAACTGGCACCGGTTTGCATTTCAAGCTTCTATTCCCCGATGACATCTCCGCTGAAGAGTTTAATATCGCAACGGCGAGTTTTCTCCATTTTCTGGAGAGGTATTACGGAGGTGATCTGGACGTCGCGACAGAACTGCGCCTTGGAGCGGCTCGCCCGGTTGGGAGTACGATCCTGGCCACATACGATCCAGATCAGGGCTTCTTCAGATTCTTAGATCCTATCCCGAAAGGAGCTGACTCCACGGAGTAAGCTCCCAATCTGGCGCGAACATGCTCGCCTCATGTTTACCGTTGCTCAAGATCGACATCTCGCCATCCTGGCTGATTCGTGCGCGAGGCTACGGAAACCGAACGTGACCGGCGTTACGGGATTGAAGGTCGGACACTGTTGCTCACGGCCCCCAATTAGCCGTAGCCTAGTGTTAGTCCCACGAATGTCGGAAAAATGGAGAGGCGAATTTCCCCCCGCAAGCACACTAGAGTCTTGCTCGTAGACATACAAGCTGAGGCCGAATCGGTCCTTCGCGAGGCAGGGCTAAATATGTCGGTCGGGACGTTTGGGAGGCCATATGAGGTTGCTGGCGCGGGTTTCGCTCGTGTGACCCTGGACTTTAGCGTGCCGGGAATCAGGGAGCAGGACGTGGTCGTCGTCGATTTGGCCTCACCCGCACGCATTGGACGGCCTGAGGTGACGAAGGCTTCACTAGGAGAGCCACATTGGTGGATGAAGCCTCGGTCAAGGGTCATCGACCCGCGCCCACTTGCTATGCACGAAATCAGGGAGTACGCGGACCGAATATACGCTCATGGCGGCATATTTGTGATCTTTGGCACCTCTAAGTTCGCTTGCGAATATCTCTGGGCTGCGGTTGAGCATGGAGCCCTCAACTCAAAGGGTAGCGCAGTGAGTACTAACAATTGGTCGCTACTGTCTGCGCTGAATGAGGTGGGGGTCCAGTTCGATTTAGGTTCCGAGGTGAATTCTGTTGGCGGGGATGGTCCGCTGCACGATCTGATGCATCGGTTCCAGTCAGAAATGTCTTTCAGTTATACGATGGCTCCCGTGTACCCACGAGACCGGGAATGGCTTACCCTAGCAACCAACAAATATGGACAGGCAGTGGCATGCGCCATAAGGCCGCAAGATACGAAGGGTATGATTCTGATCTTTCCGGAGGTGGTCGACCAGAGTGCGTTCCTAAAGTCGCTATTCCAAGAGGTCCTGCCCGAGCTTTCGCCCCAGCTCTTTCCTGAATCCACAAGCGGGCTATGGCTGCGCGGACCAGACTACGAGCTTCACCACGTTCTGGAGCTGAGCCGGGAGATTATGAGCGTCAAAGAAGCTGCGCATCGTAAGATCGTGGATCTGCATGCTGCCATTGAGGCTGAACGCGTCCAGAATGGATTCATGCACGACCTGCTCACCGGAACGGGCGACACACTTGTCCTTGCCGTTAAGAGAGCCCTTGAAACACTGGGCTTCTCGTCTGTGATTAATTCGGATCTTGATCTTCAACCAGGCCAAAGACGCCGCGAGGACCTACAAATACACGACAGCTCCCCGATCCTTCTACTGGAGTCTAAAGGCATAGCGGGACTGCCGAAAGAGGAGGATTCGATCCAAGTCTTCAAGTACATTGCTCCACGTATGAGAGAGTGGAATAGAAGTGACGTAAAGGGGCTCGCCGTTATAAACCATCAGCGCAACGTTCCTGCTCTGGGACGCAACCCTCTGCCGTTCAGCGAGGACGTTTTAACGAACGCTCTGGATCAGGGGTTTGGCTTGATGACAACTTGGGATCTTTTCCGGCTCCTACGCTCCTTTCTCAAGCTGAGCTGGAGTTCCGAGAATGTCAAGCCATTGTTCTACCAATCCGGCAGCATTCTTCCCATACCGGCTAACTACGAGCTTGCAGGGACGGTGGAGCGCTACGCAGAGAAGCTTGGCGTCGTAAGCATTCGACTCTCCTCCGGGATTCGAGTCGGCGACACGCTCGCGTACGAGTTGCCAATTGAGTTCGAAGAGGAAATAGTCGGATCTCTCGAAATAGACAACTCCGCAGTCGAAGCTGCCGCCGTCGGCGCGCTAGCCGGAATGAAAACGCGCCTGCTGAGAGAGCAAGCGCGCAAAGGTACCAGAGTCTTTCGCATCACAGAAAAAAGCAGCTAACGAAGCCCGCTAAGGTCAGGCCTATCCGAAACGTTTTTCCTAAAGTCTGTCGAATTCATCCTGAGAAGTCGCCGTCACGTCAGTTTGGAAACGCCCGACGATGATCTTTGCCAAACGAGTCGATAGGTTATCTTTCGATCCGAACAGGCCCTCGAGAGGAGTCTCGACGCGAGCAAACACGAGCGCCACAGTGTTCGTGAGTCTNNCAATTCACATTGGCTGCCTTGTTTGCCGCGATGCTTCTGTCCGTGCCTGGGCGCGCGCAGGAGCCTGTAGTGGCCGCCGCCGATACAGACGCCTTGTTCCATAGCAAAGACAAGAAGCTGGACCGTAACAAGCAGGCTGCCTATCACATTGAAAAAGATCTGCTCGAAGCGAATCACTGGGACGAAGCTGACAAGTGGCTGACTGCGGCGTACCTGC
Source organism: Bryobacterales bacterium (assembly GCA_003132905.1). The sequence goes on from PKZC01000197.1 coordinate 4,393, forward strand.
AGCACAATCCCAACGNNGAAATTCTTCGGATCGGTGACGAAACCCAAGCCGGTTCCCGAGCACATGGGCGCGAAGGTAGCCTTTGTTAACGCGGAAGGCGACTATGTGACTGTTGCCACGGTGCGAGAGTTGACGGATCCGAAGACCAATGAAAAGTACACCACCACCTGGTTCGACACCTGGCGGTTCGTCGACGGCAAGGCCGACGAGCATTGGGACTGCGCGGAAAAAGGCCGGCGTCCCTAAAAGGACTGTCGCACTAATTTGGAGATTCGCTTGGCGAGGTCGTTGGTGACGCCCAGATTCTCGCCAAAGAATCGCACCCGGCCGGTGATTTTCTGGTCCATGAGCNNGTGACCATCGCGAGCCGTTACCGACGCGGTGACATCCACCTTGGTTGCGCCGAACACGGTAGTCAGCTCCCGCTTGGTTTGGCTGCCTTCTTTGTACGCCTCCACCTTGGTGTGCAGCGTGACCAGATCCGGAATGCCATCAGCGGCGCGATCGCCGGTGCGATAGACCTTTTGGAAAGCACCGGAGGCGCGCACTTGATCTACCAGGCGTTCGTAAACGGCGAAGCGGAACTCAGCGGGAATCTGAATGTCCCCAGCTTCCACCATTGCGATTTGAATCGCCGACGCGGCGAGCTTCGGCTTCGGCGCGGTTTGTGCCGTCACGATCGATGACGCGGCCAGGGCGCAAAAGAAGACGCAAAAGAACTGCAGGAAAACACCAAGCGTGGGCTTTCTCATGGCTTGCTCGCCTCGCTGACTGCACTTTCTTCTGGAGTGGCGTGCGCGCCGGCCTGGGTGAGTTGCGTGCGCATCACCGAGGCTTGTCCGATCGGGAGCGCAAAGATTGCCCCGTGTAGCGCGCCGTCCGGGTCGTGAAAGGAGACGGTCAGTATGTCGACCTTGGTGCGCATCAAAATTGTTAAAACCCTCCCGCTCTCGTAAGGCGCGGCGATGGCTGCCGTCTTTACCACGCGTCCGGTTTTGCCGCCGCTCTGCGTGGTTTCCGTACCGACGAAGATGTCGTCAATCGAGGTGACGGGAACGGTAGTCTCGGCCTTGCCCGTCTTAAACCGCAGCGCGCCATCCTGAACGGTTAGCTTTCCGGTCGCGTTTCGCTTGATGGAATCCAGTCCAATGACGTGGCGGACGTTTGGACTTGTATCGGGGGCCGCCGGCTGCGCCAACACAGAGCCGGTAAAAGCCAAAATAAAGATACTGGCAGTAATTAACTTCACAGTGTCCTCTCCACCCGACTGCGATTGATAGTGAAGACAAGGCTACCACAATGCTGCCGGACGGACCGCGGGCGCTACGCTCCGGAATGCTGTTGTCGCACTCTGCCTTCCGCGAGCAGTTCTCTAATTTGCCAGCCGATCGCCATAAACTCATCTAAGCCCGCCGGCTTCACGATGTATCGTTTCACTCGAAATTTTTCTATCTGCGAGCGATCGCGCTGTGAGGATGAAGAGCTGAGAATGACCACGGGTACCGCGGCAAATCGAGGGCTGGCGTGCATCTGTTCAATAATTTCAAGCCCGCCGTGCTTAGGCAAATTCAAGTCAATGATCGCAAGGTCCGGCATAGCAGCGGATCTGTCGTTGCGAAGGTACGTAAAGCGCGCCGCAGCAGATGCACGTCCGCTGGATTGTCCTCAATCACCAGCAGACGATTGGTGCCTTCCAAAGGCGAAGTAATCATTGAATCTCTCCTGTGGAACGGATCGCGACGTTGGGCAATGTGAACAGAAAGGTCGACCCTTCACCGGATTTCGACTCCACCCAGATTCGCCCGCCATAGCGCTCCACCACACGCTGGCAAATCGCCAGGCCGACTCCGGTGCCGGGGATCTTCTTGCCGTGCAAGCGCCGGAACACTTCAAAGATCTGCTGGTGGTACTCGGGATCGATGCCGATGCCGTTATCGGACACCGTGAACCGCAGTTCGCCATCCACCTCCTGCACCGACACGTGGATGCGCGGCGGTTGCGCACCGCGGTATTTGATCGCATTTCCGATCAGGTTCTGAAACAAAGGCTCAAAATGGGCCCGATAGGCGCGCAAGACCGGTAAACGGTCGCTAGTCACCACGGCGCCGCTCTCGTCGATAGACGCCTTCAGGTTCTGCTGTACGTTCTCAACCACAACGTTGAGATCGACGGATTCCATCGGTTCTTCGTCGGGGTTTCTAATTTCCGTGTATGCCAGCAGATCGGAAAGCAAATCGCGCATACGCGTCGTGCCTTCCACGATGTTGCCCACAAAAATGCTGGCTTTGCTGTCGAATTCGCCGGGGTACGATTTGATCAGAAGTTGGGAGTAAGCGGTGATCATTCGCAGGGGCTCCTGAAGATCGTGGCTGGCGATGAAAGCGAAGCGTTCCAGATCTTGATTGGTCAGAGCCAGTACTTTGTTGGAACGTTGCAGATCGGCGTTTAGCTTCGCCAGATGGTCAGCGGCTTGCACCTGTGAGGTGATGTCGCGCGAAATTACCGATGCGCCGGTAATCCGTCCCAAAGGATCCTGCATGGGTGAGATGGTCAGAGAGACGTTCAGGAGCTCGCCGTTTTTTGTGCGCCGGATGGTTTGGTAATGCTCGATCCGCTCTCCGTGACCAATGCGTTGCATAATGGTGGCCAATTCATCGGACCGATCCGGTGGGAAAATCACCGAGATCGGCTGACCAATTATGTACTGCGCCGGGAAAGCAAAAATCCGCTCCGCGCCGCTGTTCCAGCTCGTTACAATGCCGTTGAGATTCTTACTGAAGATCGCGTCGTCCGAGGATTGAACAATGGAAGCGAGCAGGCGGCTGGTTTCGTCGGCACGCCTGCGCGCGGTAACGTCCCGGAACACTAGCACCGTTCCTTGAATCGCGCCGTTTTCGTCCCGTATGGGCGCGCCGCTGTCGTCGATCGGAATTTCCCTGCCATCTTTGGCAAGCAGGATGGTGTGGTTGGCCATTCCAACAATTTTGCCGTGGCGCAACACTTCCGCCACCGGGCTTACAACACTGGCGCGGCTGAACTCATTCACGATCTGAAAAACTTCGTCCAGATGCTTGTCTACGATGTCCGCTTCCTGCAGCCCCAGCATGGATTGTGCAACGGGATTGACGAAGACAACGCGTCCGCTGGCATCCGTGGATATGACCGCGTCTCCAATACTTGCCAGAGTGGTACGAAGAGAATCCCGAATCTCCTGGCTTTTTCTGAGGGCCGCCTCTTGCGCCAGCAGCGCTTTGCGAAGTTCGCTGTCCTGGGATTGGATGCGGGTGAGCATCTCGTTGAAGCCGTCGGCCAGCGCACCCAATTCGTCTTCCGAGACCTTGCGCGCTCGAATGCTGTAGTCTCTGGTCTCCGATACCCGGCGGGTGGCATTCGCAAGCCCTGAAATCGGTTCCGCGATGATGGCGCGTAACCTGGACGAAAGCAGGAAGGCTACCAGGCTGGATACCAGCAGGATAATGAGCACCGTTTGGCCATAGAGCCGGGCTCGTTCGGAAATCTCATCCAGATCGTAAAGCAAGACCAGCGTTCCGATCCTGCGCTGGTTGAGCGCTATGGGCCGCCGCACCATCAGCCCCCCGCTCGTGAACAGCATTTGATCGGGCGCATTTCCCGGTGGGCATCCCGTGGACGTTCCGGGGCGTACATAGGTGGCGAAGACGGCTCCGTTCGGACGGTAGATACAAGCGGCAACCAGATGAGGCCTGGCTCGTAGGGACCCTAACGTCTCGGTTGCCGTTCTGGGATCGTCAAATGCGAGTGCGGCCGTGCTGTTGTCGGCGACAATCTCAGCCAGGGCGGAAATGTCCCGTTGCATCCCCGAGCGGAAAAGCACCGAATCCGCGATCACGATGCCCAGCCCCGATAACAGGAGCGCCGCCGCGGTAACAGACATGATGATCGCGAGCAGTTTTTGCTTGATCGGCATGTCGCGGAAAAGACGCATATGGGAACTCGCCGGCCTCGGCTATTTCGCTACCGACCTCGCTACATTCATCAGCCTGGAGCTGATGTTCAGCATGCCTTTCGCCGCCGCGCGCTGATCGATGTCGAACCTTACCCGCCGGTTCTCGATCACGAAGGCCACCACGCCTCCGTCCTGCAGGAATCGCTCCCCCTCGCCGACGGTCAACACGCCGGGACCCAATTCGCCTAACATCTTCCGGACATCTTTCTCCGCTCGCGTAACGAACAACACCTGACAAGCTTTCGGCGCCGGTGCACGGCCGACTCTTGAAACCACGATTTCATGTCCATTCACCGCTTCTCCCTTCACGATCTCGTTGAGCGTGTCTCCGAACGGATCTTCCCCCAGGATGCAGATGGCGAGCGGCGAATGTTCATCTGCGAATGCCGCTGGCGGCCATTCCACGAATTTTGTGAAGTTGAGCAGGAACGCTGCTTTTACCTGGTATTCCAGGGGCTCCTCCTGCGCGGCGCGGGCCACGTAGCAGCCCCAGGTGAATACGAAGGGCAAGAGCAACACCAACGCCAGGGCATTCTCCCGCACGCTCTGGAGTCGCCGTCCGATTAACGAGTATGCGTTGAGGGTCGCCATATTGGTGCTGGCGGTCGCAGCGCTACTTGCTCCATGTCAGTCGCGCGTAGGCGCTTCTCTTGATGCCGACCAGTGGTCCCGGATCGCCTCCGAATTCGGGATGCGACGGTTGAAGAAGATTCTCGCCAATCAGGGACAGCTCAAATTGGTTACTCAAGCGCCACCCGAACCGCGCGTCGCCTGTTGAGTAGGCGGGCACCTGATAGGCCGGAAGTGTGCTGACATACCGGTAAGCGAGATCCAGTTGGAGGCGTTTGGAAAAATCCACGGCCAATTGAACCGACGCCTGGTGCTGCGGGCTGGAGCCAACGATCCCCGGCGCGCTGCCGACGTCTGCCGAATGGGGAGCTCTTCCGATATTCATGTGGAGAAAGGAATACGAGCCTCGCAGGCGCAAAAACGTCGTCGGACTCCATTCGGGAGCGACTTCCACTCCCTTCGTATAGCCGAGCAACCCATTTCCGAAATGAGCCGGCAGGAGAAAATGCACAGGTTCGGGATCGGATTCCAAATAGGCCTGTCCGATTAAGTCTTCACTAAAGAGGTCGTGGTAGTGATTGTAGAATCCTGTGAGATCGACGTAGATCTTCTTGCTCACGAAACGCCGGTAGCCAAGCTCATAACCGTTCAGCTCTTCGGGAGCGAAAGTGGAGTTGGCATTGAATCGCGCAAAAAACGGCGTGCCGTTCGCGGAGTTGCCAATATAGCCCAAAAGGTAGAAATTTTCTTCTGAATCAGACGGCGTGCGTATCGCGTGCGTAAAAGCCGCCCACACGGTTTGGCTTTCGTCCGGTGTCCAAAGCAGGCGAACGCTGGGTTCAAAATCCACGTCATTGGTGAAGTTGGTCTTCAGCATTTTCGTTCCGAGAATCAGCGACAGGCGCTGATCCACTAGCCCGATCTGATCCTGAACGAATGCGGTTCCCAGATAGTCCGTACGCTTATTCGGTACGAACTGCAGGCCCGAGACAACCACGGAATCGTTAACCGGATCGACACGCGCGCCCAGACCCCAGGTAACCTCTTGCCGCGCCGGCAATCGGAGGCGTTGCAAGAAATCGACGTCGAAGGTGTCGCGATCTTCCACATAGTTAGGCGTTCGACGGTCGGTACGGTCGTAATAAACCTGCACCTGGATATCGTTGCCTTCGCTGTAGATTCTTTTCCAGCGGCCCAGAATGTTCTGGCCGGAAAGCAGTGCGTTGGCATCGATTATTTGTGAATAGGGCGATGTGTAGCTGGTGGCCTGCACGCTTTTACCGGCAATCTCATCGTAGGCGTCGCCTTGCAGGGTAAAGGCATCTCGATTCTCCGCCCAGTCCATGCGAAAACCCACCTGTCCGTCGCGCCAATCGTCAANNCAAAATTCCTGCCGTCCGGGTGATATTCGGGGCCGCGCGTGAAGCCCATTCCATAAACGCGATAACTGAAATCCCGGTCGTTGCCGCCGCCGTAGCGAAAATTAACGAACCCCTGCTCGACGTTGCCCCCGCCTGCGGACACCTGCATTCCTTGTGTGTATTTGGCGTCCTTGGTGATGATGTTGATTACACCATTCACGGCGTTAGGTCCCCAGATGGTGCCGCCCGGCCCACGGATCACTTCGATCCGGTCGATGTCATCCATGTTGGTGTTTTGCACGTCCCAGTTAGTGCCGGCGAAAAGCGGTGTGTAAACCGTGCGTCCGTCAATCAGCACCAGAACGGAACGCGTAAGGTCGGATCCGAAGCCGCGAATTCCAATCGACCAGTTGTTGCCGTCAATGCGGGCCACCTCCACGCCGGGCGCAAGCCGCAGCGCCTCCGGTATAGTGGTGACGCCCGAACGCCGGATGTCTTCGCCCGTGATGACAAAGATTGCCGCCGCCGTTTGCGACACCTTGGTCGGCTCTTTGGACGGAGTGGTTACTTCTATTTGAGAGAGCTGTTCGAGGCTCAGTTGTTTGAGCGCCGCCGGACCCGATTGTCCGGAAGGGTCGGGCTGTGGCTCATCGCCCCGGGCTGTGTGGGCCCAGAAAACAAGCAGCAACGAAGCGAAGATGCAAATGTAGCGAGCCATCGAGAGTCTAGTTTTTATCGGCCGAAAGTCCGAAGAAAACCAGGATCAGGTCCCAGCGGCCCTTAATCTATGAGACATTGCCAATCTTAGTGGACTCCCCATCGCGCGCTTTGTTTCATGCAAGGACAACCATAGCGCTTGAGTAATCCATAGTGCATATTTTGGTAATTATGATTCGGCCTTCCAGGGCGTCTGACCAGCCAGCGCGATGGAAAAGCCCCAGATTACCAGGGCGGCGAAGCTTGCAAGGGCGAGGCCTGCATTCGTGAAGTACCAGGCTGAGGGATTGAGCGTCACGGCCACATCCAGCAGCATGTTGGCGGTAAATAGCGCCGCCACCAGCGCCACCAAGCCAAATCGCAATGCACCGGCTGCCAGCGCCGCGTACAGAATGATTTGCGTGGGCCATTCAATGGCTGGCCGCTCTGGCGGATGAAATACCGGCGCCCCAGGAAGGAAGCGGCCCTCACCGAGCGAACCGGAGGAAGAACGAAGCCGCGAGTGGGACGGAGTGCGAGCCGGAGTAGGAGTGGGGGAGGGAGTGGCGAAAGTCTGCGTCGCAAGCGGCGCGTTGCCGTGGAGCGCTGCACCACACGACAGGCAGAAGCGGCTAGAATCCGGAACGTCTTTCGCGCACGTGCGACAGGTCAAGGGGACTCCGTTGAGCTAGTCGTCGTGATGATTGATGGCTTCCTGATCGGCAATTGCTTTGTCGCGCGCCACTTTGACGTTCCCGCGGCGGGCGGAATTGATATTGTTCTGCCGGATGCTGGCGGAATCGACGGCGAACATCGAAATCAACTGCTCTAACTTGTGGCCCTGGCAAGCGGGACAAGTGGGCTCGTTTTTCAAAATGAGCGCTTCGAACTGCTCCCCGCAATCGAGGCATTTAAAGTCGTACAAGGGCATGCGAGTCTCCTTTCAGGCCACATCTATTATGCTAACCTCAAGATCCTTATGGCTACCACTGATTTTACGGCGCGCCGCGCAGCGTTCCGCAAGCTTCATGAGAGCGGATGTTTTGTCATCCCCAATCCGTGGGACGTGGGGACGGCTCGCTATCTCCGGCATCTCGGGTTTCAGGCGCTGGCCACCACCAGCGCGGGTTTGGCTTTTTCGCGCGGATTGCCCGATTCTGACTGGGCAGTGCCGCGCGACGCCGTGCTCAGCCACATTGCTGAGATCGTAGCTTCCGTGGATTTGCCGGTGAATGCCGATTTCGAATCGGGCTACGCGCACGATCCGGAAGGCGTTGCCGCTAGCGTTGGTTTGTGTGTCGAGACCGGCGTCGCGGGCCTATCCATTGAGGATTCCACAGGCGACCGTTCCAAGCCGCTGTTCGATTTGCCGGATGCTGTGGAGCGCATGAAGGCCGCGCGCGCGGCTATTGGCCAATCCGGCGTGCTGCTCATTGGACGCGCGGAGTGCTTCCTGGTGGGCCATGCCGATCCGTTGAAGGAATCTATTCGGCGGCTGCAGGCTTATGCGGAAGCGGGCGCGGACATGCTCTACGCTCCGGGCCTTCGCACGCGCGCAGATATTCAAGCCACCGTCTCGGCCGTGAGTCCGAAGCCGGTTAATGTGCTGATGAGTGCCAACACGGGGCTCAAAGTTTCGGATCTCGCCGCGATGGGTGTTCGCCGGGTCAGCGTTGGCAGCTCGATGGCGCGCGCGGCATGGGGTGGTTTCATCCGTGCGGCCAAGGAGATTAAAGAGCAGGGAAGCTTTACGGCCTTCGACGATTGTGCTCCGTTTCCCGAACTGAATGGGTTCTTCCGCGAAGATTTCAAGAACCGCTAGCGTCCTGCACGCCAGCGGCGGCCTAATGCGGGAATGATTGCGCCCCCGATATTTGCGAGCTTCGCATCGGGAAATGGCGCGCGTTCCCCACGGATCAGCGCGCTCGCAAATCGTCCGAACGCGTGCAGCTTTTCTCGCATCGAGAATTTCAGCCGGCGGCCATTGGCGCGAATCACCAGCACAGTGACATCGTCTTCTGACAAATTCTCCGGATAGCGCCTCTCGATTTCACCCAGCAGCGTCTCGATCATTTTTTGCGGATCGACATCGCCGAGCACGCGCACGACCCGCAACAGCCCGTCTTCACCCAGCATCTCGCCATCGGCATCGCGCGATTCGATGAGCGCGTCGGTGAAACTCAGCAGGCAATCGCCCGGTTGCAGCTCGATGTCGAATTGCTCGTACTCAGCGGCGTCGAAAAGACCGAGCGGAATATTGCTGGGCGTCGATCGCGAGCCCGTTTCCTGTCCTCCTAGAAAATCCCACTGACGCTCGGCGGCGCGGTACAGCAACGGCCGCGGATGGCCGGCATTGCAAACCGTAAGCCGGCGGCTTGGTTCGAAAAACGTGGTGACGATGGCAGTGGCAAAAGCGCCGGTGCGCGGCAACGCGGCGAACTGCTGGTTCAGCAAGCGGACGAATTCGGTTTGATCGAGCCTGTTTACGAAACGACGCATCAGCGTGCGCAGATCGGCGGCAGTGGCTGCGACAGTTTGCCCGTGTCCCGCGACGTCGGCCAGCAGCAGTCTGCTGATGCGGCCGGTAGCGCAGCTCGAAGCGTAGTAAACGTCCCCGCCGGCGTGCGCCTGGCCGAAGGGCTTGCTATACACCCAAGTATCCAGGCCCCCGAATTCCACGCAGCGCGAAGTGAGCTGGCTGCCGCCCCATACTTCCATGCACTGCATCTGTTGCGCCGGTTGATCGGGCATTTCCTATCCATTGTATGTGCGAACCCGGCAAGAGTATGCTGGAAGCGCAAAACTATGCACGACGACAACTCGAACGGGTTAACGCGGCGCGATCTGGCGACACTGGCTGCGGCGGCGGTCGCCATTGCTCCTAGGAAAATGACGGGACAAATAGCACCCCAGGCAAATCCTGGCCCGCCGCTCGACATCGCAGATTGGAGCTACCACTGGATCGGCGTCGAGCACGCCACGCTGGCCCGCGGAACCATGTGCAACGGGATGCAGATGTATGTGGAACATTGGATCCCGCGCGAAGTTCGCCATCCTTATCCCGTGGTGCTGATTCACGGCGGGTATGGGCAAGGTTCAGATTGGATCAGCACGCCGGACGGACAGCGCGGCTGGGCAACGCTGCTTCTTGAGCAGGGCTACAAAGTATACGTGCTCGACCGGCCTGGGCAGGGGCGCAATCCCTATCATCCGTGGGTGCACGGCTACTTTGACAAGGAAGCTCCGACCTTTGAAGAAGTCGCAAAGGCCATTCGCGTCGATGCAAACGATCCAGCGGTCGCCCAGATCGTCGCATCCATGGGTCAGCCAATGGCGAACAATCCGCTGACACAGAATGTGTGGCGGTCGCGCGGCGCGATGCTGCTCGATGAGATCGGTCCCGCAATCCTGATCACGCATGGCGACGGCCTCGGATTCGCAGCGGTAACAGCGCAGGAGCGACCGGAGCTGGTGAAAGGCATCGTGGCGCTGGAGCCCGGAAAAATGCAGCTCCCGCAACTCGCAAATATTCCCATGTCGATCTTCGCGACGGAGAAAAACGATCGCGAGTCGCTGGAGCCAGTGCTGCGCTGGATGGATGCGTCGATCGTCAAGGACGCGTCCGCAGCCAACCCGGATCCGAATCCTAATCGTGACAACACCGCCGTCAAACTCGCCGATCAAGGCTGCTTCTGGATCGGCGTGCAGCGCAAGAAGATGACGTACGGCACTATCGCGATGGGCCAGCAGTATGTGCAATACATGATCCCGGCCGAGAAGCGTTATCCCTATCCCGTAATCATGGTGCACGGCGGTGGTGGACAGGGCTGCCACATGATGGGTATCGGTGGGCGGCCCGGTTGGGTGCATTATTTTGTGCAGGCCGGCTACAGCGTGTATTGGTTGGATCGGCCCAGTTACGGCCGTTCGCCCTATCATCCAGACGCGCTGGGCCCCAGTCATTTGCCGAATGTTCCGCCGTACGAAGGCTTGGTGCAAACGCCAGTGGTGTTCAACACGGCGCAGTGGCCCGGCCCTGGAGGAATGGACGATCCGCTGATCGATCAGTTCATGGCGAATGAATCGGGTAACGTGATGGACGAAGCGTTCCATAGCGATCTGGCGTGGCGCGGGGGCGTGGAACTGGTGGATCGGATCGGTCCCTGTATTTTGCTGACCCACGCATTCGGTGGATTTTTCGCATGGGGCGTGGCGGACCGCCGGCCAAATCTGGTGAAGGGAATTTTCTGCATGGAGATCAATGGCAATCCGTTCGCGGCGCAACTGAAGTGGGGTTTGACTGCGAACCCGATGACTTACGATCCGCCGGTTACCGATCCATCGCAGTTTCAATTAGTGGATCACCCGCTGCCGCCCGACTCGCCGCGTCCTTTGATCGCCTCCTATAAACTGCAGGCAGAACCTGCGCGGAAGTGGAAAAACTTGCGCGGCATTCCCATCGGATGGCTCACCAGCGAATTCGGCGGCGGCGGATCGCCGATATCCAACGTCGAGTTTCTGAAGCAGGTGGGATGTTCGGCGGAAATGGTGCGGCTCCGCGATTACGGCATTGTCGGCAACGGCAATCTGATGCTGTTGGAAAAAAACAACCACGAGGTCTTCGGGGTGGTGCGCGATTGGCTAGACCGGAAAGTCTCGCCCAGCCCAAAATCAAGGTGAAGGGTATATAATCGCGCGATGAGTTATCGAAGCAGTCTTGCGATCCTGCTCCTGGCCGGACCCTTGTGCGCGCAATGGTTGAAGGTACCCGACAAAGGCATCCCGAGAACGAAGGATGGCAAGCCCGATCTATCGGCTCCGGCCCCGCACAAGCCGGATGGCAAAATCGATATGTCGGGAATCTGGATCGTTTCCGGCCCCAAGTATTTGCAGAATCTGGCGGCCGATTTAAAGCCCGGCGACGTTCCCATGCAGCCCTGGGCGGCGGCGCTCACCAAAGAGCGCATGAGCGGCGTGCATGCGTCTGAAGAATCCGACGCGAATTGCTTGCCCCAAGGCGTGCCGAAAGTGAATGCCACGCCGGTGCCGTTTAAGATCGTTCAGAATCCGGACGAGGTGATCATTTTGTACGAAGCGTTCGGTTTGTACCGGCAGGTCTTCATGGACGGTCGAGAGCTTCCCAAAGATCCCAATCCGTCCTGGATGGGTTACTCGGTGGGTAAGTGGGACGGGGATTCCCTGGTAGTGGAAACCTCGGGCTTCAATGGTAAGACGTGGCTGGATCAAGCCGGTCACCCGGCAACCGAAGCTCTTCTGGTCACCGAGCGCTTTCGGCGGCTGAATTTCGGACAATTAAAGATCGACGTGACCATCAACGATCCAAAGGCTTATACCAAGCCCTGGA
>PKZC01000018.1 GCA_003132905.1 Bryobacterales bacterium
TCGAGGGCACGATGTCGCCGATACCGGCGAAGTGAAATACGTAATCGACGCCGTCAAATAACGCGTGGCCGGGCTGATAGTCCCGGATGTCGGATTGCGCGAATGTAAAGTCCGGCTTGTCCTTATGTCGCGCGATATTGGCTTCGCGCCCGCCTATCATGTTGTCGATCACGCGCACCGAGTAGCCCCGTTCGATCAGCAGATCGACCATATGGCTGCCGATGAAGCCGGCGCCGCCNNAAGCCGGCGCCCCCCGTGACGAGCGCGGTCTGGCGCGCTGAAGTCATTTCGCCCCGATCTTCTTCATGGTGCGAACGTTGTAATACCAGTCGTCATCGAAGCTCGCCGGCAGAAGATGGTTGCGGAACGCACGCGTCAGGTCGCGAGCCGCATCCTCGATCGTCCGCTTCGGCGTGAAGCCGAGCACACGGCGCACCTTGTCGGAATTGACGTGATACGAGCGCGTGTCGTTGCTCAGCGTGGTGGTGATCTTGATGTCACCCTTCCCCNNCATCTGGCTACCGCCGAACACCGTGATCTCGCCCTTGTTGACGGCGTGGTTGGTCAGGATGTTGACCGACAAGTCGAGCCGGGTGCGCGGTGAGTAGCCGCAAATGGTTGCCGGACGGATGACGACGCAGGTGAAGTCGTCGTCCATGTAATTCCACAGTTTAGGTTCACACATGCCTTTGAATTTATTGTAGAGAGTGAGCGGAACCAGTGGGTGCTCCTCGGTCACGTCCGGCGAGTCGCTCACGCCGTAGACGGAACTCGACGACGCGTAGACGAAGCGTTTCACGCCGGCATTTTTGGCCGCCTTCACCATCGGCTCGAAACAGTCGTAATTGATGGACTTGGACAGGCTCTCATCGAGCTCAAAGCTCGCGTCGTTCGAAATGCACGCGAGATGCAATACCGCGTCCTGGCCCTGCATGGCTTCCGCGAGTTTGGCGGTATCGCGAATGTCTCCGCGAATGACTCGCAACTTTGGATCGTTCGGCAGTCGGCACCCAAAATATAGCGCATCGTAAACCGTGACATTGTAGCCCGCGGCAAGCAGCCAAGGCGTCAGGACATGGCCGACGTAGCCGGCACCACCGGTAACCAGAACATTCGTCAAGTTTGGGGTCATATGCGATAAAATCTCCGGAAAAAGGAACCTAATAACCCAAACAGCACAAGACCTGCAGATCGTTCAAACAGACCTTTTATCGGCCTCCGCATTTGACCACAAGGCACAATGACTTGGCCAGCAGACGACGCGTCCGGTCGCATACCCCCATAATGCAGCTTGGGTAACGTATCGGCTAACGCTAAATGCTGCGCCTGGCAAACGTGGGTGGCACCGTCATTCGGGCAAAATCTAAGCTTTGGGTAGATGGCATTGGGTGTTGCCGGGCATCACGGGCGATCCTGATTCCGATCTTGGTACGGGGTCGGTCGGAGTGCTATATAATCAACTAGCGAACCAATCCATTTAGATCCCAATGAGATGAGTATGCGAAAAATTGGCTTTATGCTCGGCGGATTGGTCGTTCTAGTCGGCTCGTTCTTAATCACAAATTGGATCTTGTCGAAGAATAATGAAGGCTTGAACTGGAGATTTACGAACGAGGCGACACTGGCCGCTGCTGCGACGGCCGCCGGTTTTCATTCATCAAAGGATTTAAGCGGCTCCGTGGATGCAGTTGTCCGGATAGACAATGAAAAAGTCAGAGCAAATGGATGGGTTGTCGACCTTTCCGGCGACGGAACTCCGATCAAGCTTAGCGCCTTCGTCAACGGCCTAAACATCGCGACTTTCGACACCGATGGCCCGCGGCTTGACGTGACTGAAAAGATAATAAAGCCTAATCTAAGGGCTAACCAAAATTCGGCGAAGAACACGCAATTTAAAGCGAGCTTTCCATGCGCGCCGGGCGCCAAACTATTTGTCGTCGCCACCACTGCGACGAGAAGCTACCTCCTTCTTCCGCACCAGCCTGCTGCCTGTCCGTGAATTCAAATCCAGACGGCCGGATAAATCACGTACGCTGGAATTTACTTCAGCCTGCAGACTATTGCGGCGAATTCATTCTCCAACGCACCGCTTTGCTCCAAATTCAGTTCAACGGTGGCCAACAAGGTCAAGCATAGACACAAGCCAATTTCCGTTGAATAGATCGTCACATTCGCCGATCAACAAGGTCAGCAAATGGGGTCAAATAGCGCTTACGAATCGACCGCTCTGCGGTCGCAAATATCGCCGCGGGCAAAATAGTAGTTCGGCCAATTTTCGACGGCCGCCTGGGAATCGAGATTGACGGCATGAGTCAGCTTGTCCGGGTTGATCACGTCCCAGCGCTTTTCCAGGACCAGATGTCGGCAACCGGCCGATCCAATAAACTATACACCACCTGTTACAAGAATACGCATTTATCGCCCTAAATTTAGTCGAAGAGGTTTAACGTGCAAGCGCTATAGCTTCCGCAGAACGTACAAATCCTGGTGATTAAACCAGAAAGCCTCATCGAATCGAATCAGACGAACGCCTGGCGTCATTTCAATCTGCCTATACGCATACTCGAACGCGGTAACGGTGCTTCCGTATTCCCGCCCGTCGAGGTCGACCTGCTCGCTAGATGGTATNNCCGTTCTCATCGAGTTCCTTTGCGCCGGTTACAATCATGCTCTCACGGCCGTTGGTAGTAAAAATTAGAAGCCCGTTCGGCTTCACCTGTTTGCTTAGGGCTTGTACCCATCGCGCCCACGAGTGGTGTGGGATATGCGAGAAGAACGAAATTGCAAACACGGCGTCGAATTTCTGTCCGGCATCAAATTCTTCCGGAATGTGCGCTGAGGCTACAGTCGGCAGATCCATGTGGCAGCTAATGAAGTCCAGCGCGTCAGAGTGAATGTCGCAAGATGTAAAGCTAGCTTTGGGAAATCTCGCCTTTAGGTGGCGAGAAACACAGCCGTAGCCAGCGGCAAATTCTAGTATGCTCGGCGCATCAAGCTTCGAATTGCGCATCACCAGCTCGCGCAATTTGTCAGCGGATTCACGCCCAGTCGCGAAATAGTACTCCATCGCCTCCGCTTTCGTTGCAAAGCTGGGGTGGTCGCGCACGAACCAAAATATGAAATCCCCCGGATGGACTTCTGACGAAACGCCATATTCCTCGCCTTTGAGGCGGCAAATCTCGAGGACGATAGGGTCAATGGGGTTTTTACTAACGACGCTGTTGGAAATGAATACTCTGCCTTCGGTGCGCCCAAACTTTTCAAAGTGATGGCGACCCGACGTGAAGGCTCCAGCATTGACGGCGGCNNGGGATTTAATGCCAAATAACTCTCTTCATTAAATGCCAAGTCAGCGGGCATCAAAATCACCCTCGCATAATTAGCATTAACGCATTGTCGTTATTATATGACTACGCCTATAGCGCGCAACCTGTCAGCCGCGAAATAGTACGATTTCGGACGAAACGCCATATTCTTCGTTTTGCGGCGACGATCTATAGGATGGCACGGTTGATGGGTCGGTCAATCATCCCGGGTTCAAATCACCCTTGACCGGTCTAGGTGTTCGTCTTGGATTGATGGGTCCCGCATAGGTCGTCCAAAATCGCCTGCCGAGAAGCGGAAATTTTGGTCGTGTTTCAGTTTGATTGTCGCGGAGCCTTAATAACTTAACGAGCGATACCGGTGCGAAATGCAAATGCCGCTCTATTTAGGCCTCGCGACGATGACAGCAAAATCACTCTGAACCTTGCCACTATCCTCAAGTTCACGTTCAAGAATTAAAAAACGATTTAGTAACGCCACATCCTCCGGCTTTTCAGGCGAAAAATTGCCCGCGATGCCGGATAAAAGCATATGCAAGATCGCGCCTCCGTACGGTCGATATTCCAAAATATCGAACCGCTTCGCCAATTTCACCACGATCTCATCCGAACGAATGGCCTCCGAAGGGTCATGGGTTTCAAAATGTGAGATTGGGCTTGGCGTATACGAACTGATAATATGACCATCAATGAAAAGGCTCTTGCGGTAGGACTCAGGCAAAGTTGCCAATTCACGGTTGATGATTGCCGTCACATGCGGCTCCGTCTGGAACTGACGCGGCCCAATGTACTCGTCGACGTAGAGCAATCCGCCAGGCTTAAGAGAGCGGCGGATTTGCTCGAAGGCGTGATCCAGCTCAAGAATGTGGTGGATGCACGAAAGGCCAAACACCACGTCATAAGCCGCGTGTGCCAATTCGTCGGTATTAAGGTCAAGAACTTCGTAGGAAATTCTGCTCATCATCCCAGCGTTGGCCGCCTCGCGCTTGGCGGTCTCGATTGCGCCATGGCTGACGTCGCTCGCAGAAAACCTATCTGCGATATTCATCCGAATCGCATCGCGCTCGAAGGCGCCAAGCCCACACCCCAACGATAAGGCGGCATCGACCGGAACTGGCAGAAACGCTCTTTGGAACCATTGAATGCCGTTGACAGAAGCATCTCCGGTTACCCGTTCATGTACGTGGCGCAAGATTACGGGGTGCTCAAGCCAACTCCGCGGCCGGTTAATCTTGTGGTCGGTCGCCCAATAATCGGCAATGCGTTGAGCGTTATCCGGCGAAGGACTTT
>PKZC01000288.1 GCA_003132905.1 Bryobacterales bacterium
CATTTCCATGTCGCGCACCCCGGGAAGAATGCCCACCAACGGAAGGCATGTTAGACTGTTGCATTCAAAGACACGTCTCTGATCGATTGACGAACCTACTGAGAATCCTTTGAATCTATCGAATCCAACCGTCGCTGTCCTGGCGACTATGAACACTAAGCAACGGGAAGCTCGATTCGTCGCCCACGTCTTGGCGCGAGCCGGAGCAGCGCCTTGGATCGTCGACCTCTCCATGAGGGCGCAACGATATTGGTACAGCCGATCTGACTGGCATGCAGGTGGCTGAAGCCGCAGGTGCGTCCTGGGCCCAACTGCACGAACTTTCACGCTACGAAGCTGCTGCCCTGATCGCGGAAGGTGGCAAGCGGATTCTGACCGAGAGGGTAAGTAAGGGAGAAATAGAGGGCTGCCGGCTGGCTATGCTGTTCCGGTTCAGCGCGGTAACAGCGCAGTACCGACAATCAAGGTGGACGATCTGAACGCATGGCACGGGTTGATCACACCGTTAGCTGCGAAACTACTGAGATCATCGACAAGGGGGCAAGGGGGCTCTGCGGCTTTTCATGTTTCTCGATCTGGACGGTAATGTCATTGAGGGAGCCGGGAGCTAGGCAGCGGCTTCCGCGCCGGGCTGACCTGATTCGGAACTTACGTTTCCACCCAGAACGCTAGAAGGTGTGAACCGATAACCGAAGGGCTCTCGCTCGCCTTCCAGCCGTGAGAACCCTTCCGGAACACCCAATCGCGGAGTCTACCGGACTCCCGAAAGGAGGCCTGTGCAAATCGCTGTCCGTCCAACGGTACCTATCCACGGTGGAATAATCTGCGCCATCTGGGGCGTTACCAGAAACTCCTCACGCAGCTTGGCTTGCCCGATTTGGCGGTGTGAGGTTGGCCTGAAGAACATGCAGTTCTTTTGGCGCCGCCTCGGGAACTCACTGCCCAGTATCTACTGGCTGAGTGTACCTTGCGAGCGCGTCACGAAGTTCACGCAGTTTGGGCGGCTTGTTGAGTACCTGATCCACATTCGGCGGTATATCTCCCTCCGCAACGAGCTTTTGTCCCCAGCCCGTTAGCAGAATAACTGGTGTAGCAGGTGACGCCAGTTTCACCGCACTGGCTACTCGACATCCATCGACGTGAGGCATGCCGAGATCCGTGATGACTGCGGCGAATGGCTCCCGCCCATCTGCGGTTGCCTGGAATACGTTGATTGCCTCCTGTCCGCCAGTCGCCGTAACGACGGTGTGGCCTTGGCTTTCTAGTGCATCGTGGAGTGATTTGATTAACAGGGGATCGTCGTCCACCACCAGAAGGCGCAGACTTGAAGGCTTTGCTCCCAAGGAAACCGGCAACGCCGGTTGCGAGACTGTGGCAAGCGCGAACTTTAGCCGGATGGTTGTGCCCCCGTGCAACACGCTCTCAATTTCAATTTCGGCGTTATGACGCCGTGCCACGCCGTAGACCATCGCCAGACCCAGGCCGGTACCACGTTCGCCCTTAGTCGTAAAGAAGGGTTCTAGACAGCGGCGGCGAGTCTCCTCATCCATTCCCGTGCCAGTATCCACGACTTCGACCTGGACGTGTTGAGATAGTAATGGATTTGGAACACCCTGGACTGCCGATGTCCGCAGCGTCAGTCGCCCTCCGTCCGGCATAGCGTCCACGGCGTTAAATACCAGATTGGTCAGCGCTTCCCGAATTTCACTCTCGATTCCCGCAATGGATCCCACGCCCGGAGCCAATTCCATCCGAACGTCAATAACGGCGCCGCGTTGCTGCGGCATGTCGCTCCAACGGGCCCGAGTCAGATCCACGACCTGCTGGATCAACTGATTTAGATCCACCGGGGTGAGCACCAACTCAGGTTCACGTTGGCGATAGAACTCCCGCATTCGCCCTACGGTATGGGCCACATCGTCGATCGCACGCTGGGTGATCTCCAGGTATTGCCGTGTCCGGGCGCTGAGATTCGGCTCCTTCTCCAGTAATGTATCGACGTAGAGGGCCACGGGTGAAATTGCGTTATTAATGTCATGGGCGATGCCGCTGGCCATTTGCCCGAGCGCTCGCAAGCGTTCCTGCTGCATCACCGCGTCTTGAGTCTGACGCAGGTCGTCATAAGCCTGCTTCAACGCGCGGTGGAGTTCAGCCTCTCTCTCAGCCCGAGACCGAACGGCCTCTATTTCCTTGTTTTTCAGATCCGCGACGATGCGGTGGTTTTCTTCTTGAAAGAACTTGCGCCGAAGCAACGCGCGAATTCTGGCTTTGAGAACAGCCAAGTCACTGGACTTTCCCACAAAATCGTCGGCGCCCGCCTCCAGCCCCCGGGTCATGTCCCCTTCCGATTCGCTAGAGGTCAGCATGATCACCGCTGCCGGCTGGCGCTCGAGGTGCCCGTGGTTCAGCTCGCTAATCCGGCGGCAAACTTCGATGCCATCCATCCTAGGCATAACCAAGTCAACCAAGATGCAGTCGAAAGGTTCTTCCATGATGAGCTCCAGAGCCTCCTCGCCTCCCTTGGCCCTCACCGCTTCGTAGCCCTCGCCGTTCAACATATGCGCCAGATGTTCGAGATATGTGGGACTGTCATCAATCGCCAGGAGGCGTGCACGCCGGAAAGCAGCTTCGTGAGAATCGAGGACCACGGACCGCTGGCTACGGTTGTGCATTAAAGTGCGCACTCGCAGGAGCAGAATCTCGGGAGCGACGGACTTTGAGACGTAATCGTCGGCGCCACTGTCTAAACTGGCGGGCTCGCTTCCGTGGGCCTGCTCCATCGTCAGCATCAGAATGGGAATGCCCCGCGTGCGGACATTCATGCGTATGCGCCGGCACAGTTCGTCGCCACGAATTCCGGGCAGATGATAGTCTGCGATGATGAGCGCCGGCAAATGCCGGTTCAGCTCTTCCAGCGCTGATTCAGCGGTCGAAGCGCACGCTACGTCCCAGCCCTCGCCTTCGAGAAGGTAGCGAAGCTTCAACGCTTGGGTTTCGGAATCTTCAACAATGAGAATCTGTGTCGTTACTTCCATCAGGCCACCTCACTGCGGGGCAGGACCAATTCGAGAATTCTAGGAGCGATCGCTGGAAGCGGCAGCGATTCGGATACCCCGCCGAGGCGCACGGCTTCAGCGGGCATCCCATATACCACGGCGGTAGACTCATCCTCGGCAATCGTGTAACCGCCACTTTGGCGAACCCGTAGCAGGCCTTCTGCTCCGTCGTCGCCCATTCCGGTAAGGAGTACACCGAGCGCTTGATTCCCAAAGGCGGCCGCCATAGATTCGAAGAGCACCGTTCCCGACGGCCGTTGCGCGGAAACCGGAAGGGAGCGGTCCAGCCGAACAAATCCGTTTTCGGCGCGCAAGTGATGATCTTGCGAGGCCAGATATACTTTGCCGGGTGCGGTGAGCGCCCGATCTCCCACGATCTCGACTGAAAATGGGCACACGTCATCCAACCAAGAAGCGAAGCCTTCGAGAAAGCTGCTGGCGATATGCTGCACCAGCAGAATCGGCAAAGGGAAACCTGCTCCCAATCCACCCAGGAGTTGAATGAGAGCGTTGGGTCCGCCTGTTGAGCTGGCGATTCCGAGCGCCCGGAAACCCGCCCTGCGAGCGGCTATAGGCCGTTGCAGCCGCGCCGCAGGCCGCGTCTCGGGCCGCCTGCGCACAAGTTTCACCTGGCTCATGATCGCCAGTTGCGTGCATAGGCGTTCCGCCAGCACCTCGTACTCACTTGAGGTAACCCCGGTGGGTTTTTCCAGTACAGTAAGCGCCCCCGCTCGCAGGGCGTTCATAGTGATCTGCAAATCGTCCCGCTCGACACTGGCCGAGACCACAACGACGGGCGTTGGCCTTTCTCGCATGATCTGCTGCGTCGCCTCGAAGCCGTTCATTCCTGGCAGCCGAATATCCATAGAGATGACGTCGGGAGACACCCGGTCGAGGATGTGCAAAGCTTCTTCAGCAGTCTCGACAGCACCCGCGATCTCCAACCGTGGATCGCGCGCGATGATGTGCTCCAGGAACTGGCGGATCACTTTGGAATCCTCGACGATAAGTACGCGAATTTTCTTCATGGCGATTTAGAGGATCTGCCGAATGGCGGTTAGCAACTCCTCCTGGTCAAACTTTCGTTTCACGATATACGCGTCGGCGCCCAGAGCCAAGCCGCGTTCCTGATCTTCGCGACGCTCCACCGAGCTGACAATGATCACGGGAATGGTCTTGAGTTTGCGGTCCTGTTTCATCGCTTCGATCAAACCGAAGCCATTCAAACGGGGCATTTCAATATCGGCAATCACGAGATCCGCGGGTTCCTGCCGCAGCCGAGTCAATGCCTCCACTCCGTCCACCGCGACGCGAACTTGATAGCCATGTGCTTCGAGAATGCTCTTTTCGAGCGCCCTGGTTGTCATGGAGTCGTCCACGACAAGGATGGAGGAAGGCATCGGTTCGGGCAGGGCCTCAGGAGCTTTCGCAAACGATAGCGACTGCATCTGAGATCGTGGCTGTACGGCGCTCTCTATGAGCTCCATTGGGTTTACCACGAAAGCGATGGTCCCGTTATCCAACACAACTCCAGACGAGATCCTTCCACTACAACCGGCTGCTGGGCCCAGATCCTGGATAACCGCGTCCGTTTCGCGGACAACGGAATCCACAGCCAAAGCCACCCGGTGGCTGCCTGAGCGCAGAATGACAATTTGCAAAGCATCCGGGTCGGTGCGGTTGGACGAATGTTCCAAT
This sequence comes from Bryobacterales bacterium, assembly GCA_003132905.1. The sequence continues at coordinate 4,755 of PKZC01000288.1, forward strand.
CCGAGCAAGCCGTGAATACTTGCGAGCGGCACCGGTTGGCCATTGAGGACGACAACCGGCTTCCCCTCGACCGTTTCAATGCTCGACAGTTTGACGCGCTGGAGGCGCTCGATCCCGAGAATAGGAATGGCAAAAACTTGATTTCCACAATTCGCGACAACCAGCCGGTGAGTTGCAATCGATAGGGGCACCGACAGAGAAATCAGGGTTCCGCCACTGGGTACAGGCCGGAGGTCCAGATCTCCTTGCAGGCGCCGGATAGCCTCGTACACCACGGACAATCCCATCCCCCGGCCCGAGAGACTAGTCACGGCCGCGGATGTCGAAAACCCGGGACGAAAGAGAATCCGGGTCAGTTCCTGAGGTGAGCGNNAGCGCCGGGCGGCGTCGGATTCAGAAAGGATGCCATCCCGGACCGCGACCTCGGCGACGCGCGCGAGATCCACGCCTCGGCCATCGTCCTGGATAGTGACCGTCAACCGCTGGCCATTGGCGTCGACTCCAAGGGTGACCAGTCCAGAACGGCTCTTCCCTTTCCTGCTGCGCTCCGGCAGCGATTCGATTCCGTGACTCACCGCATTACGCAGCAAGTGCATGATCGGATCTTTTAAGGCTTCGAGTACTCGCCGGTCCGCGCGGACACCCGCGCTGGTGGCTCGAAACTCGATCTCTTTGCCTTCGTCGCGCGCGAGATCGCGCATCATCTTCCGATAGCCTTCCAGCAGGCTCTCGGCCGGTACCATGCGCGCTTGCCAGACGTCCCGCTGGAGCTGCTTTCCAAGTTGCCGCATGTTCCAGGAACTACGGTGGTGTAAGCGGCGGGCTGCGCGCGCCTCCCTCGAGATAGAGCGTAGCTGCCGTTCCTGGGAGTCCAGCAAAGAGGTGAGACGCGAGTTTTCCCGCGATGCCGCCAAGTGGCTCAGCACGTTTGTGGCGAAGCGGCGCACCCGTTCGGCCTCCTTCTCGACGAACGCGAGGCTCCGCACCAGCCGATCTAGTTCTTCCGTGACCTGGCTTTGACACTGGCTCTCGGTGACCAAACCTCCGGCTGTACGAAACAGTCCGTCGAAGTTTTGAGCGGTAATCCTGACCGTGTCGAGGGGCTGAAAGCCGGAACCCGGCGCCGGCGTCTCCGGAGGCAGTTCGGCAGAGATGGCGCTCTCTATTCCGAGGATCTGTTCAATGGCCCGCAATGCTGCCGGGACAGTTTCGGCAGGCCGGTTTTCAGCCAGAGCCGCGATGCAATCTTCGCTGGCGTCGAGGACTTGTTGCACGACGCTGGTCACATCCTTATCGAGAGCGCATTGGCCCTGCCTGACTCGCGAGAACAGGCTCTCCAGACGATGGGCTAGTCCCTCTATCGAGTGAAGATCCACCGCGCGAGCCGCTCCCTTGAGACTGTGAGCCCGGCGAAAGACCTCTTCGAGCTCTGGCCCCGCCGGTTGTGCTCCAGTGTTCTGGATCATCGTCAGGAGCGAACGTATCTGCTCCACGTGATCGCGGTGTTCAATCTGGAAAGTGGCCAGCAGCTTCTGTTGAATATCTTTCAAGCAGCTTTTCCTTTACAGGCGGTAGCGCTCCACTGCCTTTTGCAGTTGTTGGGACAACGCGGTTAGGTTTAGCGCTGCCTTTTCGAGCTGTTGGGTGCTGGCTGCGGTCTGCTGGCTGGCTTGTCCGATGTCGCGTACGGCCTGCGCTACTTGCGTGAAGCCGATTTGCTGCTGATTGGAGCCCGCGACAATTTGCTGAAACGCTTGCACACTTTGCTGGATACTGTCCGTCATCGTCCGGATGGTACGGTTCGCGACGTCCGCCTGCTGCTTGCCCGAGTCCACGCGCTTGACGGCCTCTTCAGTTAACATGACCGAGCTGTTGATGCCTTTCTGAATGTCTCCCAGGATCACGCGCACCTGCACGGTCGCTTCGCGCGACTGATCGGCAAGGTTCTTGACCTCACTTGCGATTACGGTAAAGCTGCGCCCATGCTCTCCCGCGGCAGCTGCCTCGATGGCCGCGTTGAGCGCCAACAAGTGGGACTGTTCGGCGATATCGTTCACAGTGGAAATAATTTCGCCGATCGCTTGTGTCTTTTCGCTCAGAGACACTACGTTCTCTGCGACGGCTTCAGCCTGCTCGCGAATACCTTCCATCGTTCGCGTGGTATTTTCCATCGCCTGTAACCCAGCGTGACTAGCGGTGGCGGTGGCCTCGGCCGATGCGGCCACCTGTTTTGCGCGTTCTGAGATCTGAACGCCCGATTGGGCAACCTCCTCCATCGTGATGGTGGTTTGTTGAACCGCTGCGGCCTGTTCTCCCGTGCTGGCGGCCTGCTGTTGCGTGGATGCCAGAATTTCGGCTGAAGCGGAGGCTAGGTTCTCAGTTGCGAAACGCGCCTGGGAAGCTACATCCTTGAGCCCGACCACCATTAGGTCGAGGCACTTGCCCAGTTCTCCCAACTCGTCGGTGCTCGATATCTTCGCCTGCTGAGTCAGATCTCCCTCTCCCACTAGTCCGACAAACTGCATGAATGTTGCGAGGGGGCCGGTGATCGAACGCTGAATAAGGACGCCAACGATGGAGACCAGAACGAGCACCGTCAGGCCTCCCACAATCATCACCCTGGAAGAGAATTGAGCTGTCGCCTTCGCCCGCTCCGCGCGCTCTTGCAACAACGACGTTTCCTCCTGATCCATTTCGCTTATCGTCCGGCGGATATCGTCCATTAGGTTCTTACCTCGGTCCGAGAGGACTAAATCAATTGCCGCGCGCTCCTTCCCCTGCCTTCGGAGTGCGATGGTCTCGGCTAGCTCGGAGAGCTTAGCTGCCACCATCGGCTGTAGTGCCGCGATCCGTGACTGTTGTCGAGGATTGTCTAGTGTCAGGTCTCGGAGTTGCTGGATGTCGCTGTTGACAATCTTGAGTGCCTCCGTGTATGGCTCCAGATAACCTTCTTCGCCCGTAAGGAGAAACCCCCGCTGTCCGGTTTCCGCGTCTTTGAGCGACGAGAGTGTGTCAGCAAGAGCCCCCTTCACCTTATGCGAGTGCGTGACCCAGTCAGCACTATCCACAAGCTCGGCGGTAGCGCGGTAGGCAATCACGCCGACTGCGCCAACGATAACCAGGGCCAACCCGTAGCCCAGCAAGATGCGGGTTCCAATTCTCATGTTCACCTTCATATGGATCGTGACTCCTTTGCCGAAAACACGGCTGACAGCATGGTCTCGACGTCGAGCAGCCCGAGAGTACCGGACGCAACAGCTTGGATGTAACGTCCTTCGGGGGGACGGCTCAATTCTTCTGAATCAATCTCGCGGAGGTCCTCGACAGCGTCTACTTTCAAGGCACCTTGGTGGCGTAAGACCAGGACAGCGCCGGAATTAGTCGACGCGCTTCCCGAGAGCATCAGTGCCAAGTCAATCACAGGCCGAAGCTCTCCTCGCAGGCTGATCACTCCCAGAAACTGGGGTGACCCGCCCGGTACTCGGGTGCAACCCTGAAACGGCAGAACTTCAGCCAATTCATGGAGCGCGACTGCGTACCGCTCTTGCCCCAAACGGAAAATCAGTGCGGGAATATGGCGGGATGCCGTCCGATTTGCTGCGCGCTCCTTGGCCAGCTGGACAGCTCGTTGATGGAAGACAATCTTGATGCGTTCGGGGCTTTCTGAAAGGGTCTCCAGCAGTGACTCCTCGTTTCTTTGGAGCCGCTGTCGCACCTCGTCCCATCGAATGGCTTGTTTCATGCTTGCACCCGAAGACTTTCGATCTGCATTTGCGCGAGTTTTCTGAGCTCGGCCACGCGAATGCCGTCTGCGTCTGTCAAGATCGCGTCGCCGGACAAAGCGGACAGCACGTTCAAAGCGTTGTTGAAGCACCGCTCGGCCTGGCGCAGATCACCATGCGACCGCAGGAGCCGTCCCAGGTGATAGTGCGCAAGAACAGCCTGGCGGTCCAGATAAATGGCCCTTCGAAGAGACCGCTCCGATTCGGCATAGTTCCCCAATTGTTCCAGGACCAACGCATAGTGAAAATGAGCCAGGGCATTCAGGTTGTCAAATTCGAGCAACTCTTTTCCGCAGCGAGCTGCGCTTTCCCAATCACCCTGGTCGGCTCGGTGGCGAAGATGGTCGAGCGTGGGAACCGGACTCTCCATTACTGACTCCACGACGGCCACTTCTGCCGGTTCGGGCAGCGCAGTCTCCGGAAGTTCCAATGGCAGCGCGAGCGGCGGCCTTAGGCTCGGAAACGACGCCGCCTCCCAGAAGTCCGGACCGGATCGGACCGGTCGCTGATACAACGTGACTCCAGGAGCATTGACGGCTTGAAATGACGTGAAGTGGGTCATGTTCGGCTCGGAAGGACCCACCAATAGCCAGGACCCAGGCGCTAAACAGTCATGAAACCGGCGAGTGATCTTCTGCATCAACTTCGGGCCAAAATAGATCATCACGTTGCGGCAGATGATCAGGTCGAAAGCGGCAGTATCGTTGAACTGCGGGGGAAAGCCGTCATCCACCAGATTATGGAATTGAAATGAGACTCCCAGTTTGTATTCGGGTGCGATGATCCATTGTTTTCCTTGCGCTTCAAAGCAGGCTCGCTTCAAGCTCTCGGGAATGGAGCGAAGGGACCACGGTTCAAACCTGCCTTCGCGTGCCGTCGCCAGACATTGCCGGTTGATGTCTGTGCCGAGGATGGACACCTCCCACCCGACGACCAACTGCGGCAACTCCCTTCGCAAGAGGATGGATAAAGAATACGGCTCGGCCCCGTCCGCGCAACCGGCGCACCATACTCGCAGGCGCCGGCTAGCCGCATTTCGTGCGATGAGATCTGGCAACACTAAATCGCGAAGGGCATCGAAGTGTTCGCGATGGCGAAAGAAGTAGGTCTCTCCGATCGTGATTTCTTCGATCAGGGCATCCATCTCGGAGGGCCCGCGGTCGGGATCGCGCAAGATTTCAAGGTAAGGCGCGCAGCTCTGGAAACCGAAGTCCGCGAGACGCCGGCGAAGACGCCGGGCCAAGTCCCCGTCCTTGTCGCTGTAGTAGGCCAGCCCGGTGGACTCGATCAAATGCTCCTTCAGATGCGGATATAGGGGATCGTTTAACAGCTCGTCGGCAGGACCTTGAGGTGTCGGACTCATGCTCGGCTAGTCTCCCAATCCTGGAGGCGTCGCTCTGCCATGGCCTGAAACTGCGAAAGCGCCTCCCGCTCTTTTGCTAGGAGCATCCGGTTGAGAGACAGGATGTGAACGATCTCATCTCGAATGACCACTACCGCTTCGGCACACCCGTTAAATGAATCCTCTTGGCTAGTGGGAAGGATCTCGTTGTCCGGAGCGATGACAACCTCGCTCACCCGGTCCACAAGTACCGCGATTCTGGCTTCGCCGGGAGTTCTCAATATGACGAGCATCGAATATAGGCCCACCCGTTGAGGTGGTAGTCCAAACAACCGGTCGAGCCGCATAACCGGTATCGCCGCTCCTCCCAGATTGAGGATGCCTTCCAGCGCCGGTGGTAAGCCGGGAGGGCACGCCAGTTCAGCCATCGGTGTGATTCGTTCTACGTCTTCCCGGTACAATGCGGCGAACCGATTTGACAATCGCAACACCACCAGAGCACGGCCAGCGTGAAGCGCCGCCACACCCCGCGTCGATTGGAGACTTACAGACTCCGTTGAGCTAAAAGACATCCGACATTCAATTCTTCTCTCCAAGGGGCCCGGCGAACAGCACGTCGAAAGGCCTCCGGTACTTCAGAAATTGCTCTGTATCGAATACCAGATCGGCCCAAGAACCTAATCGATTGGGCCAATTCATCAACTCCGGAAATATAATCGACAGAATGAGGTAAACACATTAGATTAATCGCGGAGTGTCAACTCGGGCGTAATGGTTCAATAGCTTGTAATCACCCGTCGGTGAAATCAAGCTATGTACATGGCCACTAGCGCCCGGCTGAGCGCG
>PKZC01000319.1 GCA_003132905.1 Bryobacterales bacterium
GCCATCATTCGTTTGCCCGCCATATCTTGACGTCCAAAACGCGCTCGCGCAAGCGCAAGCTGAAGCATAGCGTGGTGGCCGATGAGACCGACCAGGCTAAGCTGAAGAGAATGATTCCCTATTAGGCTGGGGGCACGCGCTCGACGCAAACCCACGGCCGCCGTGTGGATAGGTGCTCGCACGTACCTTTACCGCCGGATAAATTCAACGCAGGAGAAAAAACGTGCCTAGAGTAAAACGCGGGACTAAACGCAGAGCTTATCGCCACAAGACGCTCGCCCGGGCGTCGGGCTACTTCCTCACAAAAAGCAAGCTGAATCGCGCGGCGCAGGAAGCCGTCGAGAAGGCCTTACGCTATGGATTCGTCGGACGACGCCGCAAAAAGCGCGACTTCCGTTCGCTATGGATCGTTCGCATCGGGGCGGCATGCCGCACGGCGGACATCTCTTATAGCAAGTTCATCAACGGCCTGAAGAAGGCCGGTATTGAGCTGAATCGTAAAATTTTGGCCGACATGGCCGCTACCGATGGCGCAGCTTTCAACGCGCTGGTTGAGAAGGCCAAGGCAGCGCACAGCGGGGCATAATCAGCCATGAACGCCGTGAAACAGGAACTGGATTCGCTCGGTCATCTGGAAGAGCGCATCACGCGAGCGGTGGAGTTGGTCAGCAGTTTACGCTCCGAGAAGTCGGCGCTCGAATCGCAGCTAGCGTCGGCCCTCGCCGAACGCGACTCAGTCCGTCAGGAATTGGATGATCTGCGGAGCGAGCGCAAACAGGTGCGGACCCGGATCGAAAAGCTGCTCGGACAGATGGAACTGCTCAGCGGCTCTTAAAGGCGTCTTGCGCCCCTGACCGAAAAATGACAAGCTAGAGAGCAATGCCTAACACGGAACCGGTCCGTGTCACTATCTTCAACCAAACCTATTCCTTGGTAGCTTCCGAGGAGCCGGGCCGGATCGAACATCTGGCGGAGAAGGTGGATGACTTGATGTCCTCGANNGATCGCCGTGCGCGCGGGAAACATCGACGCCACCCGCGCGGCTGTGCTCGCATGCCTCCACTTGGCCGATGAGTTGGAATCGATTGAGCGCCGCTTGGCGAATCTCAAAGACAACGTCGATCACAAGGCCAGAAAGTTTACCATTTTGCTGGACGAAGCTATGAGCGGCGAGCCGGTCGCCGACGCACCGGTGTTCGAGCGAAGCTAATAAATCCGCTCCTGCTTGCGCATATTCCCGAATGCGCCCACATTGGCGATCGAGAATGACAGCCGGTATTGCGTGTCGTCGCGCGTGCCGAAGTTGTACCGCCGGTATTCCACGCTGATGCCGCAGCAATCCGTGTTATAGCTCACCTCGGTGGTGGCGAAGTCCAGAATGTCGCGCTGATAGTCGTAGAATGCGCTGACCGCCGCGTTCCAACCCTTGCGATTTTGGTTACCCACGGCGATCAGAACGTTGATCTGATTACTGGCGGCGGCCACTACCGGATCGGTATTCACCGTGGTGTGACCGAGCGAGAAGAAGTATTTCGAGAGGCGAATATTTCCGTTGACGCTGCTATTGCTGATGCGGCCGAGCAGCGGATCGTAATCCAAGCGCCACTCGAAACCCACGACGTGTTGGAAGCGAAGTATGGAGACGATCGGCGAATAGTTTCGCGGCCCGTCGAGAAAATCGAACCCGTCCAACTCTTCCGTCGATTCGATCACGTTGCGCTGGCCCGGAATCACGGCGCCCCCAAAAGTAGGATCGAAATAGCGGCTCTGCGCCACTTCCCAGCTCATCACTTCGTTGACGTTTCCATTCTTGTCTTTCACGAATAAGCGATTGGTCAGCGATAGAGTCACCTGATTGGTGTCGTTCATCAGGTCGTTCTCATCGAAGCGGATGATGTTGTTGAAATTTTCGATGCCATCCACGAATTTGTAATCGATGCGTGGCTCAATCACGTGCTTCACTTTGTCGCCTCCCAGCCATTTTGGCGACTGGAAAATCCGTTCCAGGGCCGGTGGGATAAGATGCACGTCAATCTCGCGGGCGCTGCGCAGAAGGTTCTGGTCCGTGACTAATCCATTAACAAAACTGTTGCTGTAATCCGTTTCGCGAATGGACCCGCTGGCCGTGACATTGAAGCCGCCGAAGTGAAACGCGGTAGTTACTTCTGGAAAAATGTCCAGTCGGCTGACGAACGTCGGCGTTTGAAACTCGGGCTGTGTCCGGTCTAAGAGGCCCGCGCTGCTGTTGAACGAAAACCACACCGGGATCACTCCGCCCAGGATCTGCCGGTCGCGGCTCAAAAACTCGGCCACCGGAATCTTCTTGATCACGATCGTTTGGTTCGGGATGGCGTTTTCAAATTCCTCGTCGCGGTCGGTCGCCACGTCGAACGCGAAGCTGGACCAGTGCTTGATCACAAACCCGACCGAGTGCGTCTCCGAAAAGATGGTGTCGTGGAACGACTGGCTGAACGCCTCCCGGAAGAGGAAAGAACTCAGATAGTCGATGTGGCCGCGAGCCTCCCAGCCGTGGCCTAGATCGGAGCGGCCATCGAACGTCAATTCCTCGCCGCCCTGTTTCTGGATCACGCCGTTCCCGATATTAATGCCGCGATCTTCCACCGCATAAAAGTTCAAGCCGAAATCCGTGCCTGGCCTCACTTTGCCGCGGAACTCGAGCGTGTGCGCCGGGCCCCGCAGCGTGAAGTACTGGATGCGATACAGCGCATCATAGCTGCGCGAAATCGCCCAATAATATGCCAGACCGAACATTTCACCGTAGATGGAGCTATGCCCGATGTTGGGAGTGAGGAAACCGCTCTGCCGCGGCAGCGTCTTCAACGATTTGTAATAGGCCGGGAAATAAAAGATTGGTACTTTCTTGACACGAAACACGGCATGGTACGTGATGGCGCGAGTGCCGGGAAGAATATCAAACTTGGCGCTGGTGAGCCGCCACCAGGGTTTTGGAATCTTGCAATCGGTGACGAATCCTTCGTGGATGATGTATTTTCCATCCACGCGCTCGCCCCACTTGCCTTCGAAGTAGAACGGATTGTTGGTGGTCAACAACCCGGGTCGCGCCACAATCTTAGTCTCCGAAGTGCCGCGAATATTGTAGAAGATTCCCGTCTCGGTATTGACGTTGTACTTGGCGCGATCGCAATTGATTTTGGTCCCATCCTCGAAATTTTCATAACGGACGTTGCCCCAGGCCTCTACGTCGCCGGTATCGTAGTTGTAATCCACGGCATCGGCGTCCAATTTCTTGTCGATACTTTCCAGGTGGACGTGGCCGCGGGCGTGGCGCAAGTCGCCATCGGACTCTTGTGTCTCGGAATCCAAGGTGTACTGATCCGGAGCCGGAGCTCCCGCTCGCAGGTTCTTCAGCTTCTGGTCTGGATTCGCCGCATTCGGGACTTCTGGCCCTGGCGGCGGAGGGGCCGAAGCCATGGCGCCAGGAAGGGGAGGCTGCTGGCCGGCCAGCGCGGGAAGAAAGAGCAGAGCAGATGCGAGTAGCCATACCGTTACCAAGGCTCTCCATCCCCAACAAAGTTCGTGACATTTTAACCCAAATATGTTACGAAGGAAGATAACCATTTGAGGCAGGTTATGAAGGGAAGGCTTGCCTGCGGATGCTACCGAACGAGGGTTCAAGCGAAAACGTAGCATGGATGTTCGGATGTCCGCAAGAGGAACTTTTGGAACACCCTGTTGCTGTTTGGAAACAGGTGCTTTTAGAATGAGGTGTTTTTGATGGAATGCCGATACTGCCAAGCCGCGAACGCTGACGACGATCATCGCTGCCGCCGCTGCGGCCGGCGTCTGCGCATGAGTCCGGTCTATACCGGATCTTCAGCGGCCGCGCCGGTTCTGCAATACGAAGCTGCGCCGGTTTTGCAATACGAAGCTGCGCCGGTGCTGCATGAAGCGCACCGTTCCCCCGAACCCAGCGCCCCTCGCCGTCCCATCACCTATCAACCTTCGCTCTTTAGCTCGCGCGAGCTCCCTCACGTGGTCCGGTTCGATACCATTGCTCCTCCCGGCCTGGTGCAGCCCACCCACCGCAAGCCGCAGCCCGCTGCGCCGCGACAACGCCGCCGCAAGGCGATCCCTGGGCAGCAGGCTCTTGAATTCACTCATCACTTCGCGCAGGCAACCCGATCGTCCAAACCGGCCGACGGCGTCATTTATTGTGACGCCCCGGTGGCAATCCCCGCCCATCGTGCGATGGCGGCGGCTCTGGATGCAAGCATTATGGTAATGGCGCTTGCCATTTTTGGAATTGTATTCCGCTTGGCGGGCGGGGCATTCGTACTCAACGCCAAGACAGCGCCAATGTTTATGGGCGTAGCGGCCGGCGTCGTGATCTTTTACAGATTGCTGTGGTGCCTGGCCAACGGCGATACCGCCGGCCAACGCTGGACCCGTCTGCGCCTGGTGAATTTCGACGGCCAGACGCCCACTCGCGCCCAGCGCTTTTATCGCACNNAAATCGGATTACTGTGGGGCTTGGTGGACGAAGAGACGCTCACCTGGCACGACCACATTTCCAAAACCTTCCCCACGCCTGTGAACTAGCTCAGCCTTTTTGGCATGGTTCAACCTTTTTGGCATGGCTCAACGATAGCCGACATCGATCCTTTGCTATTCGGCATGCGCCAATCCGCACCAAACGCGTGGATCTGATCCCGCCCGAATTCAGCGGCCGGCAATTCGCAAGTGATAACGATGGTGCGGCCCGTGTTGTCCACCTCCACGGCGCGGTTCCAGGCGTCTGATTCCGACAAGGTGAACAGCTTTTCCAGCATTTCCACAACGTAGTCGTAGGTATGCTCCGCGTCGTCCAGCAAGACGACGTTGTAGACAGGGGCTAGCTGATCCAGATTTTCCTGCCTCGTTCCAGGCGAGGCGATAGTGGCCATAGTTCACCTTTCATGATAGCGAGAGGCGCGGATGCTATCATGGAGCTAGAGGGGGGCGCAACGGATTCGACGGGATTGAATCGTTGTGGGAAGGCGTGCCGGGTTCCGAGCTCCCGTTAAACGATCGGAAAACCAGAACTGCCAATCAACAGTTCGCATACGCTGCTTAATTAATTAAGTAGCCGCCCCTGGTGCTGGGCCTTGACGGCATCAAACGGGCGTCATCTTCAAGGATTGGGCCGAGAGCTTCTGCTCGGAGCAGNNAGGCTGACGACAATCGGGCTAAGCCGCCGTTTTCTTGCCGGTTCTAATGCGGCGGCCGACAACTACCGAATCGGAAACGCACGTAGTTCTTTTCACGGCGGGCTTTCTCGGACGCGGGTTCGACTCCCGCCGCCTCCACCAATTTTAGATTTGTGTTTTCGCCAATATAGGTATATTTGTATGATGTGCATTCGAGGTGCGTCCAAGCGCAGTGGTGAGTATTAATGGTCGAGTTTTGAGCGTGGGCAAGCCCAGTGGCCGCCCGGTGCCAAACTGAGCGAGGCGAGTTTCAAGAGCGGGCGTACGGGTGTCGTAGATACGACTACACCGAACCTGGTTCTGAAAGCATACGCTGCTGGAGCAATGAAAATCTGTCCCCTGTATCCCGGCTTCGACAGTCAGCACACATTCTTCGCCGTAGACACCTGGCGGCAACACCAGCACGAAAATCACGGGAACGCATAATAAGGTCCTATCCGACGCCAGCGGCTCGGGGTCTGTGCTGAACAATGCCAATCCACCGCCCGGGAGTGTCGCTACCGACCCACTGGCTACCAACGCCGGCTCACCGCCCATCTACTTGTTCGAGGACTCGATCTTGTTGTTTGATCAGAACGATCATAACGATGCAAAAGGGATTCGGGCCGTAGAAGACCTCTGCCCGGCTTGCTCCGGATAGGGGAACCAGACCCCAAGTGCCCTAGCGCACATCGATATGTACAACGCCACCAGCACGTCGTGCAGCGCCCGTGCGGTGGGAGACTACGGTCAATACAACGCGATTCGACTGAGATAATTATGAAGCTCGCCTATTATGCCCTCTTCTCGCTAGCCTGCCTCGGCCCGGCCTGGAGTCAGATCGCGCAGTCTCATCCCGAATACTGCGGGATCTCTGGAGGCCTCAATCCTTCGCTCCAGGGCATTTCCGCTACCATCGATCCGATCGACGGCCATCCTGTGCTGTATCTGGGCGAAGGGAGCAAGGCACATGAGGTCCGCCTGCCGGATTATTGGAAATCCGAAATTTCAGAGATCTGTCCGCTATCGGATGGCCGCCTGGTGGTCTTTGCCAATTTTGGAGGCACCGACGTCTACATCGTCGACAGGACAAAGGGAGCTGTCATGGACTGGTTTCGAGCGTATTTTCCAGTGATGTCGCCGGATCAGCGTTCCATTATTTTTCTAAAGTTCTATCCCCTCCATGGCGTGGAGGCCACAGACGAGCTTCTGGCTTATGACCTCACGAAAACTGCCGCCGAGAACCGGCTGACCTCCAATGGCCCCAGCGGCGAGGAAGTCGGTCGTCTGATTTACCCTCCAGGCCAGAACAGCCTTCCGTACGACAACGTTGGGATTGCTCGCGATCAAACCCACCACCTTGGGCCATCGTTTCAGTGGGCGCCTGATAGCAGTGCCCTTGTCTTCATCGATCAACCCGCCACTGGTCCCCGTCAGCTTGTTCTGATGACTCTAGACACTGCTGGAGCGCCAGCCGCCTTCGAGCACCAAATAAGCGTGAGCGATATGTGCGGACGCGACATCCCGGCGGAACCTCTCGACTGGAGGCTGGAACGTGCTACGATCCACGGCAACAGTAGTGGCAGCCGCTCGATATCTCTCGATATCAGCGCGACGGGCAACCCGAGCTGTTCTCCTCACGTGCTACAGCTCGATAGTAAGAACGACTTCCAGCCCGTGAAACCCGAGCTCCACGTCACAGTTGAACCAACTCACGGACAGATCCGAGAAGGGTACCCTGTTATTCCTCCCCAAAAGAAGTAGACGTACCGCTTCTAATCAGCCTCGAACTTGAGCAGCCCCGCACGATTAGCCCTGCTACTTGTCGCTCATGTTCAGATCAGCCCGCTAAGCCCACTGACACAGAGAAACTCCCGCCTTTTCCCTCGTTGCTAGTCCGGCGAGTTCGCCCGCAAATTTTCCGTTCGATCATGCTTCACTCTCGTGATAGGGCCGATGAGACGGGATTGAATCGTTGTGGGAAGGCGTGCCGGGTTCCGAGCTCCCCGTTAAACGATCGGAAAACC
>PKZC01000192.1 GCA_003132905.1 Bryobacterales bacterium
CTACTCTCTAGTCGCGCACCCGACCTGTTTCTGAAACACACGAGCGATCTGGCGCTAGGCCATAATGATCATTTGCTCGGCCAGATATTTTACTCCCTTAATGAAGACTGCCAATGGCATCGTCAATGGAGCAAGGCTCTGACCCAGATTGCGATCGAAGATACCCCAACCAACCCGCAAGTTATCCAGACCTGGATCGACAAGTGGTACTCGGGCGCGGTGCGCGCGGTGGACGCCTTCTCTTCGATCTTTGAAGGAAAGTCAGGGAGCCCAGGCACGCCCCCGTTCCACGATCTGACCTCCCAGATTGCCGCGTTCAGCGCGGATTACCTGCGGGGCATGGGTCTACAACCGGCCTCGGTGAGCGCCGCCAATTGACACGAAAACAACAAATATTACTGGCGCGCGCACAGTCGAGCTCAACACCCTCCTCTTCAGCCCCAGCTTGGCGGCGGTGCCGCTGGTTCCATTGCGCCCAGCGGGGCGGCTTATCGCCTAAATGATCGGCGTCTATTCACGTAAATCAACTGATGACTAGACCGGAATGCCTCGGGGAGGTGAGGCGGGTGCTCAACAGACTTTATGGAACCCCGGAATTGCGAGACTCTCACCGACGGTTGATCGCTTCCGGAATACCGGTCGGATCCGACCGTGGAATTGTTACTTTAGACTTGGGTCGATCAGGGTCAGATCTGTTGCTGGATCAAATCGCTTCTTCATGGTTATTGGATCGACGGTCACCATTACTTCCAGCGTCGGGGACACGTACGCATCCAGAACGTGTCCGGCAAGCGTTGTTCCGTCCGGACTGCCCACCACCATGTGAGTATGAACTACGGGCTTTCCTTGATAGAGTGCAATATCGCCGCTCATCCCAATCACTTCGTGCTGGCCGATGACGGGAATCTTCTTGTACATTTTGCGGTGAGGATCGAACCATCCCAGCGTCGCTTTATCGAGTGCCCCGATCGCGGTGAAATGCGCGCTCGTAAGATGATACTTTTCCGCAAACTCCAGCAGTCCTGAAAAAGCCTCGTCTCCCTGATAGAAGATAACGGCATATTGTTTGATGGCTTCGCCCGGATTCAGCAATTCAACTTGCATCTTGGGGGCTTTGCCCCTTGGGGTGGCTTCCGAAGGGCTGACATAATCGCTTGCCGCGTCCCTCGAATGCCCCACCGCCGTTGCGAGCCCAATTAAAGACAATATGTAACCCAGTCGCTTTACGTTCATAGATTTCCTTTACTCTGTTCGCACTGCACGACTATACGGGAAGTTCCGCACTAGATGGGAAGCCGTGCATCTCACGCCCGAGGTCTCCGTCGTATATCTTGGTTGTCTTGAACAGTTCCATGTGACCGTCCGAGGCGCCAACTCGGCACGCGTCGCGGATGGTTTGCATTTCGGCGGCACTGAAGGGTTGAAAGCCGCGAGCGACCTCGATATTCTGATGCAGCACGCTTAGAGAATCGATGCCGCTTATGGTCACCGCAACCGGCAGGCTCATGGCATAGCGCAGTCCAATCGTGACGACAACGCCGCCCTCGCGCACAAGTTCACCGCTGCCACCCAGGCTTTTCATGCCTAAAGCCGCGATGCCGCGCCTGTTCACCTCCGGCAGCACGTTGGTCTCGAAGCTACGAAAAGTCGCGTCCAGGCAATTGAGCGCCATCTGCACAGTGTCGAACGGGAAGTTGTGCGACAGCATCTTCAAGTGAATGGAAGGATCCTTATGCCCCGTGAATCCGACAAACCGCACTTTACCCTGCTGCTTCGCCTCTAGCAGAGCCTCCGCCGCGCCGTTGGGAGCAAAAATCAAATCCGGATCGGTCTCGTAGATCACCTCATGGATCTGCCACACATCCAGATGATCGGTCTGCAAGCGAGTCAACGATTCTTCCAGCTGGCGCATGGCGACATTCTTGTCACGCCCATGGGTGCAGACCTTCGTCATCACGACGGCCCGGTCTCGCTTGCCCTTGAGCGCTCGACCCAGCCGTTCCTCGCTCAGGCCTTGATGGTATTCCCAGGCATTGTCGAAGAAATTCACGCCGGAGTCTAACGCCTCATTTACAATTTGGGTGGCTTCGGCGTCGCTGTTCGCGGAGCCCAGGTGGTATCCGCCGATTCCCAACGCGGAAACTTCCAAACCGGTGCGGCCGAGCGGTCGCTTGGGTATTTCGGCGCTGGGTTGACCCTGGGTGGATTGGCCCTGGGCCGCGAGGGCCGCGGCTCCAAGCATAAAGGTCTCGACAAAACTTCTTCTCGTTACATCAAATATAGGCGGCATATTACTTAGTGGGAGGGAACGGATGGCCGCTGTTGTCTGCCATGTTGATCATCTCGCGCACCTCAACCTGCTGCGTATCCAGAGGAAAGCCGTGAGCGAGGCGCGCTTCGGGGTTGTCGAACCGAAGAGACAGTTTGTAGAGTTCGAATCGGCCATCAGCCGCGTACGTGCGGCAACGGTCGCGCAGAGACTGCATCTCGGAAGGCTTCAGCGGCTCGAAACCTTGAGCTACTTTAAGCGCCTGCTGCAGCGCCTCGGGCTTATCAATTCCGGTAATGGTGGTAGTCACCGGCAGGCTCATCGCGTATCGCAGGGCTTCCTCGCCAGTGAGCACACCTTTTTGTACCGGCTCACCATGGCCACAAATGGGCTTCATCCCGAGCGCGGCGATTCCCCGGCGATTCAACTCGGGTAGNNGGAAAGCCTGTGGCCAGCATCTTCAGGTGAATGGATGGGTCCTTGTGTCCAGTGAATCCTACAAACCGGACCTTCCCTTCCTTCTTGGCCTGCTCCAGAGCCTCCGCGGCGCCACCTTTCCGGATGAACAAGTCCGGATCGTTGTCGAAGCACACGCCGTGGATCTGCCAAAGATCCAGATGATCGGTTCGGAACCGATGCAAAGATTCCTCGAGCATGCGCAGCGCCAGGGCCTTGTCGCGCCCATGTGTACATACCTTGGTCATGAGGAACACGCGATCGCGCACGCCCTGTAAACCGTCGCCCATCCAGACTTCGGTCTTCCCGCGGTGATACTCCCAGCAATTGTCGAAGAATGTAATGCCGCCATCCACGGCCTGCCTAACCAGGCGTATCGCAGTGTTGACGTCCGGTGCATCGCCGAGGTGATGGCCGCCGAAGCCCAGCGCCGAAATCTTCACGTCGTGGCGACCAAATTGTCGCAAAGGAATCGCATCACTAGCGTTCGGCATCGTGCGCTCCCATCATGGACGCATATAGTGCAAGTGAACCGCCAATGGTCTGGACTTGATCTAAAACGACTTGTTTTGCGGTCCTTCGAAGTGTGTCGAAATAGAGCCACTCCGCGACGCCTAGGCGGCTCTTAGATTCTTAACGACCATTATCAAGATGAACGCCAGCGGCAGGTACACAATGGAAGCCATCAGCAATCGGCGTGCGGCCAAGTTAGATCTTCGAAAAGCTAGACGGGCGCTCATGATGAAATATCCTGAGCTGAGCGCGAAGGCCACAACAAAATAGACGATACCGGCGTGGCCAAACACTGCTGGGCTCAAGCTGATTGGAATGAGTGCAAGCGACGGCACGAGGGCTTGCCAAGACATAAAGCGCCCGCTTTGTTCTCCCTGAGGAAGAACTAAGTATCCAGCACGCGCATAGTCATCGCGATACATCCACGCTATAGCCATGAAGTGGGGAAACTGCCAAAGGAACAGAATGGCCCAGAGTACGATTGCTTCGAAGCTCAACTTCCCCGACGCGGCGGCCCATCCGATCAGTGGAGGCATGGCGCCGGAAACAGCACCGACCAATGTGCAGAGAGGTGTCTTTCGTTTTAGCGGTGTGTACAAGTCCAAATAGCTCGCCAGAGTGAATAGAGCGAGCAGGCTTGCCAGTGGGTTAACCGCCACCGCCAGATAGATGCCGCCGCCAAAAGACAGCAGAATCCCGAACCAAAGAGCTGAAACAGGGTCGACCCTGTCGTCCGCGAGCGGCCGCCTTCGAGTCCTCCGCATCTGAGCATCGAAGCGACGCTCGGCATATTGATTGAGCACACCCGCGCCGCTCGATACCATCAGCGTGCCCAGAAGCGTGTGAATCAGCAGCACGAGGGGAAAGCCATGACGCTCCGTTGGCAAACCCATGTAGAAACCGGCGAAGGTTGCGATTGCAATCAGGAAGTTGATTTCCGGCTTGGTAAGCGCCCAAAAGTCGGCGGCTTTTGTATTGGACCGCGCGACGCAAGGCTGCTGTGCGACAGTTGCCATATTCAGATGAACTCCGCGGTTAGTTCACGCCGCTGCGGCGAGAGCAGCCTGATTGTGACTAAGGCTGCAGGAGCCAGATAGGCAAACGTCACCCAAACCCACATCAACGCACCCGCAAACTCTTGGTCTCCGAGTGGTGAAATATCGAATAGCCGGGGCGCGGACAAATAGTGCGGGTAGACAACGCGACCGCAGAACGTAAGAAACGCTGAGAGTGCGTCACACGGTAACGTAGCGAGGAAAAGGTATAAGGGCACGCCCCACCGCGGACACCCTTTCGGCTGGATTACAGGCCACCAAAACAGAAGGCCCGCGATGAAGAAGGTGGCATGTTCGAATGCATGCCCTGCCGCCGACCGCATACCCATTTCGAACAACGCGGGAACATGCCACGCGATTACGGTTGTAGTGCCGACGAGCCAGCAAACAATTGGATGAACAAATCCAACTGGCAGGGCGCGGGCGGACAAGCCCATCAAAATCAGGGGCGCTGCTACGGTCATCAACAGCAGGTGCTGCGCCATGTGGGCTGTGAGAAGTTGATGATCCCATGCGGCGAGAGGCGATCCGACAGCGATCCACACTGCAACCATCCCCGTGATCAAAAACGTGAGCCGCCACATACCTGCCCTACGGGCGTGCTCCAGTTTCCGAAGCGTCACGCGCGGGCGCTAGTCCGGCCGGGTGCAGCGTGTCGAGAAACGCAACCAGGGCGGTGGTCTCAGCGGGACTCAGGTTCTTTCCGTAGGCGGGCATGTTGCCGCCACCCTGAATCACCTGGCGGATTAACTGATCCTCGGTGAGCTCGACGGCCACACGATCGAGTTCCGGCCCGCGCTTTCCTCCCGAGCCGCCCAACGCGTGGCAGTTGTGGCACTGCTTGGCTTGAAAAACGAGCGCTCCCTGGCGCTCCAGGGCGGTGCGTCCTTTCAGGTATTGCGCTGGAATCGGTTCGCCGCTCCACGCATCCATTACCGGACTCCACGGTGCATTGCCGGCCAAGTGCGTAAAAGTAC
The DNA here is from genome assembly GCA_003132905.1 of Bryobacterales bacterium. The sequence continues at coordinate 5,271 of PKZC01000192.1, forward strand.
CGAGTGCGACGGCAACCAGCAGAATCGTGAGAACAGCTATGGGGCGGCGCTTCCAGCTTTTTTCGCCTTCGCCTGAGAAAAACGGGAGCGCCACCAGGATACCCAGCACGATCACCGGACCAATCAGTAACGCCGGGGTCTCTAATGACGGCGGAAGCAACGACAGCACTGCATAGAGCCACAGAAAGAAGTAATCCGGCCGAGGAACGGTCTGGATAATTGTAGGATCGGGCTGGCCGCTCGGTCCGAATGGGCCAAAATACATGGCGCACGCGGCGATCGCGAGAAGGATAAATCCCGAGAAAAACATGTCCTTGACTATCGCGCCAGGCACAAACGGAACGCTGTCTTTACGGAGCAGTTCGTGATACTCCTTTACATATGTCGCGCGGCGAACTATGCGCCCGGGCATGGGCCATTCGTTGATTCCAAGCTTCAACACCAGGAGCAAATGGAGGCCAACGAAAGCCAGCAACGATCCCGGAATCACGAATACGTGCAAGGCGAAGAAGCGTGAAAGCGTGGCGCCGGCTATGATCGGACCACCCAACAACAGCTTCACAATCCACGGCCCGAGAATAGGTACACGGCTCGCAATGGAAGCCCCGATTCCCAGGCCCCAGTAGGCGTCCTGATCGAATCGAAGTACCTGGCCGGTGAAGGCCATCCCGAGTGTCAACAAAAGCAAAAGAACGCCGACGACCCAGGTCAGCTCTCTCGGAAATTTGTAGGCTCCGAAGAGGAACACTTGAACCATGTGGATCAGGACGATCGCGACCATGAAATTAGAGTCCCAGCCATGGAGGGCTCGAATGAACCATCCCAGCATGACCTGGTGATTGAGAATCTGCAGACTGTTCCATGCTTCTGCGCCGGAGGGCACATATAGAAGGGCGAGAAGAATGCCAGTGACGAGCTGAAGCATGAACACAGTGAGCGCGGCGCTGCCGAAAACGTAAGCCCAGCTCGCTGTTTCACGCGGCACCGGGTGCTGCATGGTCTCGCGGATCGGCTGAGCGAGCTGAAGCCGCTTGTCGAACCAGCCGCCAATTGTCTTGATCAAGCGCATGGCGGTTTTTCGAGAGAGATGTTGATCAGGCGCGCTGTGGGAACGCCGGTGGTCGGCATCTCGCCGGCTTGGATGTGCAGATTGCCCTGCTCCACTTTGTAGCGATATTGGAAGAGGCCACGCTCGGGAGGTCCGGAGGCGCGCGAACCATCCTCATAGTAGACGCCACCGTGGCAGGGACACATGAACAGGCCTGACTGCGGGAACCAACGGACCGGGCAGCCTAGATGCGCGCAATTGATCGCGAAAACCTGGAACCTTTCGCCAGCCACGTGGCGCACCCAGCAGGGAATATTTGCGGTTTGCCCATCCGTTGGCTCGGACACCGGGTTTCGATAAGTCGCCAGGCGTGTTTCGCCCTCTGGAAACTGAGCGAGCGGACCGAGCGAGAGCCAGGAATCGTAGCCTGGCTTCCGTGCACGCATCACAGGCGAAAGAATGTAACCCACAACCGGCAGTGCCAGGACTATACCGATAGCTCCATTAAAGAGGAGTCCAAGCTTAAACAACATTCCGCGTCTCGAGAGTCCATCCGGCGGCGTCATCGAATTCCTCCTCGCAATTGCAAAGCATTTGAAAAAGGCTGTGGACGCTGCGCGACCAGCCAAGCCACTACGTCAGAGACATCTTCCGGTGACATCGGCCTGCCGGGTACGTCACCGCGCCAATCGGGAGCACCCAACTCGGGACGTCCGACGATTACGGTTGTACGCAGGTATTGATCGCTCACCAATGCGAGAAACGAGCCATCCACGATGGAACTCGCCCGCTTGCCCCCATGGCCGTCTCCTCCATGACACGACGAGCAGTAAATACCGTATGCGGACGCGCCGCGGCTCGGATCGCCGGGACTCTGCGCCGCATAGGGCGGAGGATTAGAGCCGCGCAAAGCATCTACATTGGATAGAGCTTCGGGCTTAGCCCAGCGAGTTCGAATTCCGCGCAGGATGACATTGACTTGGTCGTCAGTCAGCATTCCGCCGGAATGTTGCGCAAATGCAGGCATGGACGTTCCGGGAATTCCGTCAGCCGTTACTCGACGAATCGTCGAATCGTCAGCAATGGCGAGGTAAACCGGGTCGCCAAGCGCGATCGCGGCCCCGCCCTTTCCGTCCGAGCCATGACATCCGGCACAGTTGCGTGCGTATAGAAAACTGAAGTCCATGATCTTGTTCGGCGCGAGCACTTCCGAATCTACTGGCTTGTGATCACCACAAGCGGTGGTGACCGCGAGCGCTGCCGCGAAACATATTACCCGCCGGTTCATCGTGGCTCGTCTTTCATACCGGACGCCTCCATGCCCGAGCGGAAGGCGAGCGGTAGTTGCTGCAGCGTACGTATGCGTCCCTGCCAGGAAACGACGACGCCCGCGACAATCCCAAATGCGAACTGCGACGCCACAAACCAGACCCAATCGATGCGCTCGTTCATCACCGGATTCACGATCCCGAGAATGCTGTGAATCAGTCCAGACCAGAGAATGGGAGCTATGAAACCTCCCAGCAGTACCGGACGCCGCGGGAGCATCGGCAACATCGCGCCGTAAAGCAAACCAACCAGCAGGGACGTGATCAGGTGAATCGGAATCGCAATCAGGAGCGCGCGCAGATGAAACGCGGCGATTACAGCCGTGTTCGTTGTGGCAGGAAAGAAACCGGCGGCCAGGAGATTAATCGGATACCAAATGCTGGTGCGACTCAGAATGCCGTAGAGCATCGCCACCACAGCCATTGCCACGCTTCCAGCCAGGCCGCCTTTGATCCCCGCCGAAATCGGATAGATCTCGAGCGGCAGAAAGGCGCGGCGCAATTCGAGGGCGATTCCTATGCGGGCGACTTCGTGTCTCGTGGTCCGGACCTCTATCACCTGCGGCACCACTGGTACCAATTCATGTGCTTCGTGCGGCAGAACATCGCGAAACCAACCAACCGCGCCGGCGATGGCGACGATCGCTCCCAGAACGCTGATGGCCTCGCTGGTGACTAGTCCCGCGAACAGCAATGTGATTCCAAACGCAAGTGCAATCGGCCACGCGGTTGGCGCCGGCATCTCGATCGTGTCCGGCCCTTTTTCGCTACCCTGGTTGACTAATTCGACAGCCATTTTCTTTCTTTCCTCAGCGTCCGACAATGTAAACGACGATGAAGACTACCACCCAAACCACATCCACGAAGTGCCAATACATCGACAAGACTTCGACGCGCTCAGCATGCTCTTGTCTTAAATCTCCAAGGAGCGTAAAGAGTGAAACCGTAGCAAGTGCAAGCAGGCCGACCGTTACGTGAAAGGCGTGCAGACCGACTAATGAGTAGTAGGTGGTCCCGAATAGATTCGTCTGTATCGTCAATCCTTCGTCGTAGATCAGATGGCGCCATTCACGAAACGTGCCCCCAAGAAACACTGCTCCGAGAACGAGTGTCAGAAGCCACCATAGGGAGAAGGAACGTAATTTTCCGCTCCTGATCGACTTCAAAGCAAACTGAATCGTGAGGCTGCTTGAAAGCAGACAGATCGTGAAGAAGATCGGAACACGGAGCACATCTTGCGGCTGCGGCCCGGTAAGACTCTTGCCAATGTAAAAGATGTAAGCGACAACGAAGATGGTGAAAATCGCGGACTCTGCGGCAATCAGGCAGTACATCGCGACTGGGCCCCGCGCGGGAAGAGTCCATCGGATATCGGGTTCGTGCATGCTTACGAATGGTGCGCCCATAGCTACTCGTAGTGCCAATCGGGATCTTCCGGGTGCTTCAAGTCCCACAGCGGTCGGCGACTCCTGACCTCGGGAATGGCTGCAAAGTTGTACGCCGGCGGAGGCGAAGGAATGGACCATTCCAGCGTCCATGCATCCCAGGGATCGCTCCCGGCGAGTTCACCGCGGAAATAGGACCAAAGGAGGTTCCCGATAAAAACCAAGATGGCCGCCGCCTGAAAAAATACGCCGATCGTCACGATGAGATTCCAGATATCCCAACCGCGGCCAGGCTCGTAAGTATAGATTCGGCGCGGCATCCCGAGAATACCCGGGATATGCATAAAGTCGAACGTCAAATGGAATCCGAGGATGAAAAGCCAGAAATGCAGTTTTCCAAGCCTCTCGTTGTACATTCTTCCTGACATCTTGGGGAACCAATAATAGAAGGCTCCAAAGAGCGTGAATAAGATGCCGCCCACGATCACATAGTGAAAATGCGCGACCACAAAATACGATGCGGTGAGCTGCCAGTCGAACGGGGCCGCTGCTTGCATAACTCCAGTCAAGCCGGCGATCAAGAACTGAAACAGAAATGCGATGCAAAACAACATGGGAGCTCTGAAATGAATCTGTCCTCCCCACATGGTGGCGAGCCAGTTGAAGATCTTGATTCCGGTGGGCACTGCAATGGCCATCGTCGACAGCACGAAGAAGGTGTTTCCTGCCGCACTCATGCCGACTGTGAACATGTGGTGGGCCCAGACGCTCATACTGATAAATCCAATCGCCAGCGTCGCCGCCACCATGACGGGGTAGCCGAAAATCGCTTTGCGGGAGAAGACGGGAATAATTTCAGAAGCGAACGCAAAGGCGGGGATGACGAGCACATAGACTTCCGGATGGCCAAATACCCAGAAGAAGTGCATCCACATTACCGCCGAGCCTCCAGCTTGCGTGTCGAAGAAATGTCCTCCCAGGTAGCGGTCGACCAGCAACATCAATTGCGCAGCGGTGAGCGGACTTACCGCGAGAATTACCAGACCGGCCATTGTGGCGTTCAGCCAGGCCAGCAGGGGCAACTTCGCAAGCGACATTCCCTTACAGCGCATGCATAAGACAGTGGCAATGATATTGATCGCGGTTCCGATGCTGCCGAAGCCGGAAACCAACAACGAGAGGATCCAAAAGTCCGTGCTGTGTCCGCGCGAAAATGTCTTGGAGGTCAGCGGAGCGTAAGCGAACCATCCCACGTCGGGAGCGTTGCCGGCTCCATAGAGTCCGTCGCCGCCGACAAAGCTGAAATAGAGGAGCAGTCCGCCGAATGCCGTCATCCAGAAGCTAAAGGCGTTCAGGCGCGGAAACGCCATGTCGCGTGCGCCAATCATCAGAGGGATCAAGTAATTCGCGAATCCAAACATAACCGGCATGACCACGAAAAAGATCATGGTGGTCCCATGCATCGTGAACATTCGGTTAAATACCTGTGGCGAGACAAAATGGTTCAGCGGACGGATAAGTTGGATCCGCATGATAGTTGCTTCAAGGCCCCCGACCACAAGAAACAACAATGCATAAACGATGTACAGGATGCCGAGGCGTTTGTGATCGACGGTGGTAACCCATTGGTGAAGCTGCTCCACAAAAGGCCGTCGCGTCGGTGTTTCCGAAATGGGCCAAGCGATCGATTCAGTCGACATTGATGTTCTATCGAAGGGTTGCCAAATATGCACCCACTAAAGCCGAATCCTGAACGCTCAAACCCATCGACGGCATTTTGCAACCAGGTTTGAATACATCAGGCTTGTAAATCCACGCGATGAGGCTTCCGATATTGTTCTTCGCCGCTCCCGACGCTATGGTTTGCCGGCTCATCAGATGCGTTAGATCCGGGCCGAACGTACCGTGTGCCGGCGTACCCCTTATGGTGTGGCAGTTCACGCAAGCAGTTGTCTCGAAGATCCGCTGCCCTGGTGACACCTTGCTGCTGACATGCGCCGGCTGACTCTGCTGTTTAACCCAGCGATCGAAATCTTCCCGCGAGTCGACGTAGACGCGCAGAAGCATCAGGGCATGTTGCGTTCCACAATATTGTGCGCATTGTCCGAGGAACAGCCCGGTCTCGTGCGGGTCCACCCACATGCTATTGGGATGGTTCGGTATCAGGTCCGTTTTGCCGGCCAGGCGGGGCACCCAGAAGCTATGGTCGGTGTCCGCAGAGAGCAAGGTAAGAAACGTCGGAGTAGGATGTGCCGGATCGCTTACCGGAATGTGAAGTTCGTTCGCGGTTACCACTTTCAGCGACGGATAGCGATACTCCCACCAGAACTGGTGCCCGATGACCGTGACTTCAAGAGCATTACTGGGCCGCACGGCGTTCTGAATGGTTGCGATTACGCGCGCTGCCGCCAGGAAAAGGACCACAACAATCAGGATCGGAATGACAGTCCACGCAAGTTCCAATTGAGTGCTTCTGTAAACCTGCGCGGGCTCGCGCCACTCGTACTCTCTCGTCTTCCTGAACTTAACGACCGCATAGGCAAGCAAAATGCCGACGACGGTGAAGATCGCTCCAGTGACCATAAGGACGAAGCGAGACAAGTCAAAGATCGACTGGGCCGGCGTGGACACCGGTGCGAAAATATTCGTCGGACTCAGAAATGGACGGGGAGGTTCCGCCAACGCGACGACTGCCAACGTGCTAAGGATCACAACGGCTCTTATCGGGCGTGTGTACATAAATCCAGCGAACCAACAAGACTCAGGGCCATCGGCGCCGGTACACGCTGAGGCAGACAGGAAAGTGCAAGTTCGATTCCAAAGCAGGTCGTCGACGTGACGAGTTGCATCGAAAGTGCTTGACGATGGATCGAAATGTTCACCAATCGATCTCAAGCGGTTTGGGATCGACTCTAGTGTCGACCCGCCGTCAGCTCAGAGGTACCTGGCATCCGACCTGGACCATCGATCTTCAAGCAGGCTGCAGTATCAGCCCCTGCTCGATCTCCCGTACGTCGTGTGCGTTGAGCTTAACTTCAGCCGCGCCGGCAATGCCTTTCACCTGCTGCGCACTACGGACTCCGACGATCGCGCCAGTAACCGCGGGATTCTGCAAGGTCCACGCGATGGCTACCTCGCCGGGCGTCGCGTTTTGGCGCCGACCGATGGCACGCAATATTTCTACCAACTGCAGATTCCGCGAGAGTAGCGGCTCCTGGAAGTTCGGGCTGCGCTTTCGCCAGTCGTCTTCAGGAAGTCCCGCGATCCTTTCCCGTGTCATCGCGCCGCTCAACAATCCAGAAGCCATGGGGGAATAAACGATGACCCCGATATGATGGCTCAGGGCAAACGGAAGCGTTGCGGTCTCCACCTCTGCGAACAGAAGCGAATATGGTGGTTGGAGTGAAGTGATGGGCGCCACATTTTGCGCGCGCTGCATCTGCGATGCACTGAAGTTGGAGACCCCGATGTTGCGGATTTTCCCTGCCGCCTTGAGTTTCGCCATCTCGGCGACAGCTTCTTCAATCGAGCCGGGCGAAGCACTCTCGGGATTGCCGGACCAGGCTGGCCAATGGATTTGATAAAGGTCGATGCTGTCCACGCCCAGCCGCTTCAGGCTCGCCTCGGCTTCTCGCCGAATGGAGGCGGCCAGCAGATTGTGCGATATCTTGCCGGATTCATCCCAGACCAGGCTGCACTTGGTGAAGATGTACGGTCGCTTCGCGAGTCCTTTGACAGCACGGCCGACCACCGTCTCGGAATGCCCCAGACCATAGACCGCCGCGGTATCGATCCAATTGATTCCGCGATCGAGTCCCGCATGGATCGCTTCGATGGATTCAGCGTCATCCTGCGCGCCCCACGCGAATTCCCAGCTACCTCCGCCGATGGCCCAGGCTCCGATGCCGATCGGTGTAATGTTCAAGTCACTTTGGCCCAATGTTCGTAAAGTCATTCTCAAATCTCCTAAATAAGCGCGTCATGCAAATGAAATGTACAAGAGGCGATCCAGCGACATCGCTCCGGAACCCCTCACGATAATCACGACCGCCAAAGCGATGGCCAGCAGGTGATATTCATAGCCGTGGCCTTTCCTGTCTCCAAACCAATTGAGGAAAAGCCCGTAACGGCCGTTTACCATCACAATAGCGGTCAACATAACCACCGCGATGCCGATTGCCGCGACACGGCTAAACAATCCGGCGATGAGTCCCAAACCGCCAAAGAATTCGGCGGCTAAAGCTGCAAAGGCCAACGGCGCCGGAAGCCCGAGGGTTTCGTGCATCGTGCGCAGCGTCTCCTTCAGACCTGGACCGCCAAACCAACCCAGAAGTTTCTGTGCGCCGTGCGCGAAGAAGACAATGCCGAGAATCGTGCGAACGAGAGTCAGTGTCCAGTCGGAATTGGTTGACAACAAATCGAGAAGCATAAGCCTCTTATGCCTAAGCGACCGGGGGCAGAACGTGTTCCTCTGCCACCTGTTGTTCCATCCGTCGAATCACGGCTGAAAAGTCCTCTTCGCTGGCGTTCTCCGCTTCGGATGAGTTAACTGCCGCCGCCGCTTCTGTCGCCGGCATTGAGAGTCCACATTGCGCAGCGGCCGTCAAGATCAATGCGAAATCCTTGTTCATCAGACGAAGGGGAAATTGCGGCGCGTAGTCGTTCCGTTTTGCAGTCGCTAGTTTTCCGACGTGCGCCGGTGCCACCACAGCGGTCTTGGCCAGCGTGTCCAGGAGCAGGTCGCGAGGCAAGCCAAGTCCGTCGCCCAACGCCACGGCTTCAGCGATGGACTGCATGCCCAATCCCAAAAGTGTGTTCACTACTAATTTCATGGCCACACCAGAGCCGCTTGGTCCCATGTAAAACCACTGCTTTGCGATTGGAGCAAAAATCGGCTGGACGGCTTCGAAGACTCTGCGCTCGCCACCACCAAATAGCGTCAGGGCTCCGGCTTCTGCAGCGCCTGTGCTCCCGGAGACGGCTACATCGAGCATCGCTATGTCAAACTTCGCGGCCGCGTCCTGTACCTCTCGGGAGGTCTCGGGAGCAATGGTACTTAGCTCGACAATTCGCGTGCCCGGCCTGGCGCTTTCGAGAAGTTTGCCCGTGCCAAGGTAGACGGCTTCTACCGCCGCATCGGTCGGAAGGCACGACAGCACTACATCGACATCCTCAGCCAGCGCTTCGGCACTCGGTGCAACCACCGCGCCAAGAGCCGCGAGATCTTTGGTCTTTTCCCGATCGCGATCGTGGACCACCATCGGAAATCCAGCGGCGGCCAAACGCCGCGCGATTCGCGAGCCAAGCAATCCGAGTCCGATGAACCCCAGCCGGCTGTTAGAGGCAATCTTCCTATCGATCATAAATCGTTTCTCCTTTTCGTCAGACTTCCATTGCGATCGTGGGCGGTACCTTCCACTTTGGTCTTACGGGTTAGGCACTCGTGCCGCAGGCCGTGTGACGCGGCCGTTCTGCGCTTCCTGGATGGAAACCTCGTTCGCTTCGAGCGTGCGCGCGGTGGCCCGATCGAGCGCAATCATAGCCTTCGCGTAAGCCCCTTTCGCGGCTACCTCTGTGGAGCGTGCCTGTGCCAGATAGGTTTGATACTGAATCACGAGATAATTGGTCGCGAGGCCGACATCAAAGGTCTCTTGTTCGACTTTTACGGATTGCTCCTGAAGAATTCGACTTTGGACGGCGGCTTCGTAAGCGGCCCGCGCCTGATGCATGGCGACATAAGCGTCGGCCACTTCCAGACGAACCTGATCCTCGAATTGCTGACGCCGCGCCTGAGTCTGCCGGACCTGCAGTTCATCGCGAACTGCGTCGGCCTGCGCAACACGATTTCGCAACGGTAGGTTTAACTGGAGACCCACGCTATAAGTTGGAAAATCGTTTTTGAAAATCTGCCCTAGCGCGGTTCCGTATCCACCCGGATAAAGCGCGGCGCCTGGCGTGAGTGCCGCGCCAACTGTATTGATATTTCCGGAGAGACCGCCATTCTGCACCGTCCCAACCACGTCGAGTTCCGGCCGCAGCGCATTGAGCGACCCTTTCAAACTGATCTTGGAATTCTCCACTTGAATACCGGCTTGCGCCAAATCGGGGCGCTCGTGCAAGGCCTCAGCGATCAAATCGTCGACAGATCGCGTAGATTCGCCTTCGGGTACCGTGACGGTGTCCGTCGGGATAATACTAGCCGCCCGAATGGCAGGATTCGCCAGGCCGCCGCGAGTAACTGCCGTCTTAACGATCAATTCCTGCTGCTGAACGAGACCCTGAGCCGATATCAAGTCCTGCTGATTCGTTGCAACTTGAGCCTGCGCCCGCGTAACCTCGATCGGCGCTTGCTCGCCTTGTTGAACTTTGTTTTTGTTATCTTCATACAGCCGCTGAGCGAGCCGCAATCCCTCGCGCTTGACCTTGACGTCCTCGTTCAGACTCACGAGGTCCGTATAGAGTCGGGCGATACCCGCGACCGTGTCGATCACCTGCTGTCGAAACACCAGGTCGGCGATCCTTCCGTCGTTCTTGGCGATGCGAATGAATCGGCGATTCAACTCAATCCCAAAGCCGCGCAGCAGCGGCTGTGTAATAGTGAATCCCAGACTTGAAAACAGAATCGGGTTATATGTGTACCGCGCCGCGTTGGACGTAAGTTGAGTATTGTCGAATGTTACGCCGAGCTGCGTGCCGGGGGAAAAGCCCTGAGTGTACCCCACGTTGCCGTTGAAATTATTGGAAACCAGCCAGTTTGAAGCGCCCGTGATCAGAGGATTGTATTCCGGGGTACTTTGATGCGCCCAGTTAGCCGATCCCGAAATGGTGGGGTCGTATTGCGGAATCGCCGATCCGGAGGACTGCGGGAGCGCTCCCGTCACCGACAAATCGTTCTGTTGCTCGGTGATCAGCGCGACGTCGGAAAAATTCGAGTTCACTACCGGCGCCGGCGTCGAACTGGCCGTGAGAGTAGTGAGCAGGGGGCCGTTCGGTCCGCCAATTCCAGGCGGCGGCTCGTCCACCAGCAGGCTTAGCCCGCGCAGTAGGCCACCTCCTTCCGAGCGTGTGATATCGGTCTGCGCGATGCGCGGGAGATATCGCGATATCTCGATGTCCAAGTTGTTCTCCAGCGCGAGCGCGATTGCGTCCGCCAATGAAAGATATAGCTGGCCCCCATGCAGCAGCTCGAAAATCCGCTCCGAATTCTGGAACTTCTCCGGTTGCACCGGCTTAGCCTCGTAGGGACTGATGAATGAGTGCCGCAGGAAATCCGTTTGTGCTTCTCCCAGGACGGGAAGAAGCGCGAAAACAACCACAGCCTGTGAACAGCACCTCATTGCGTCTTCTCTTGTGGTGAATTTGAAGCCGCGATTTGAACGAGTGCACCTTCCTGAACCGCATCGCTTGGATCGACGGCTACCTCGTCGCCAACTTTGAGACCGGCGGGAACCTCCAGTTCAAGACCGTAGTCGCGCCCCGGCTCGACTGTCTGGAAGTGAACTCGTCTCACTCGGGCGAGCGTTGCTGGATCAAGTCCCTCGGCCCTGGTTTTTTGCTGCTCGTCTGGAGTCAGAGGTTGGAGCACCGCCAATACGGCGCCGCTCGATCGGATCACCAGCGCGGCATCCGGCACCATAAACGGTGGATCGTCTCGATCCGTCAAGAACGACACCAACGCATACATCCCCGGCAGGAGCGTTCCCTTAGGATTATCAACGTCCACCTCTGTCAGAAGCGTCCTGGATTGCGCGTCCAAGGAGCTCGATGTACGCGTCACTCTGCCTGGAAAACTCAAATTGGGACTTTGCTGCACGGTGACCGTTGCGGCTTGGCCCACACGGACGCCAGGGGCATTGGTTTGTGGAACCGCGATCAATATTCGAAGTTTGCTTATTTCCGCTAAACGGAATATTTCGCCTCCGCTCGGAACGTCGGATGGCGCCGCGGTATTGGATCGCGTTGGACCGAGGCTGGAACCTGTTGCGGAAATCAGCGCGCCCACATCCACGTTACGGGCCGTAATTACACCTGCGAAGGGTGCAGTGACCTGCTCGTAACCTTGCAGGGCCAGCAATCGGTCCAACGTCGCTTGACTGGCGTTAACGAACTCCTCCATTGCCCGCACGGTCTTTTGCTGGGCAATGACGTTCGCCGCGGATGTCTTGGCCGCTGTCGATTGATTATCACCGTCTTGCCGCGACACCGCGCCATCGGCGGTCAGAACCTTGTATCTCTGCCAGGTGATCTCCGCCAGATCGCGCGTCGCGATGAGTTGCTCGAGCGTAGCTTGAGTCTGGCCCAGCTGTCCCTGGGCTTGCGCGAGCGCAGCCCGCGACTGGGATACCTGTTGATCCAAGTCCGGCGCCTCGATATCGGCGAGCTTCTCGCCAGCCTGCACATGATCGCCGATATCGACGTAGCGCCGCTTCAAATAACCGGCCGCGCGGGCGTAAATATAGGCTTCCGTAATGGGCGTGATGTTTCCCGGGAGCATTAGTTGGGTGCTCGAGGCTGCGCGCTTCACTACGGCGGCGTTCACTAAAGGCGGCGTGACCCTGCGCACCGCGGCCGCGGCATCCAGCTGCTTCGTCGTTCGTTCGCGCGGTAAATAGCCCAGCAAATAAACAGCTGCGCCGGCGCCAAGAATCACGACCAGTGCTACTAACTTGCGCCAGGAAGTCATGTCTTGAGAACCTCCCCTGCTTCTTCGGCGATCTGGCGATCCATATCCACGGGCGCTTTCTTCCGCAGCAGCGTGTAAACGATCGGAACGAAGAATACAGTAGTGGGCGTTGCGAATAAGAGTCCGCCGATAACCGCTCTACCCAAAGGGGCATTCTGCTCGCCCCCATCGCCAAGAGCGAACGCCATCGGAAGCATGCCGATGATCATCGCGAGCGCGGTCA
>PKZC01000127.1 GCA_003132905.1 Bryobacterales bacterium
GCCGGGCGCTGAACATGACCGTGCTGGCGTGGAGCGAAAACCTGACGGAAGAGAAAGCGCAGGCGGCAGGGGCCGCCCTGGTTTCGAAAGAAGTGCTTTTGTCGCACTCTGATGCAATAAGCATTCACATGGTGCTATCGCCACGCTCGCGCGGGCTGATCGGGGNNTCGCGCGCATGAAGCCGGGCGCGATCCTGATTAATACGTCGCGGGGCCCGATCGTGGACGAGGCGGCCCTGATCGAGGCTGTGCAATCGCGCCGCATCGTCGCGGCTCTCGATGTTTATGACCGCGAACCGCTGCCGGCGGATCATCCCCTGCGTCATGCGCCCAATACCGTGCTGACGCCGCATCTCGGCTATGGCGTTCGGGAGACATGGGCGGTGTTTTACGGGCAGAGCATAGAGAACGCGCTCGCCTTCCTGGACGGTAAGCCTGTGCGCGTAACGAACCCGGAAGCACTTCGAAGCGTCTGAAGATAGCTCTGCGGGAAAGAGGTCGCGGATCTGCAAGGGGACGGATAGCGGTGGTCTGGTTCCGCCGTCGCGGAGTGCGCTATGGCGAACAAAGGTTGAGTATCTTCGGCGTTGGTCTAATCCGTGACGCCCGAAGTTGGCTTTTGGATGAACACAAGTCCCTTCACGCGGGCATAGGACATTCGATGGCCCGAAGGGTTGTGGAGGGCCATCCACAAGGACGATAATCAAAGCTTCGCGGACAGAAGGCGTGACCGCGAAGCTCAAAGGAGCAAGAGCCATCATGTCGGCCGCCACTTCGTTCGGAACAGAAACATCGGCGGCGGTTCTCGGCAGATCCGTGAGGGTCACGGGCGAAATTTACTGCAACGAACCTCTCACCATCGAGGGCGAGGTGGAGGGCAGTATCGACGTGACCGGCCATCTTCTTACGATCGCGCCGCGCGGAAATGTACGCGCCAGCGTCAGAGCCGGGGAGATCGACGTGCTGGGATCGCTTCAAGGCAATGTCGAGGGGGCCGAGAAGATCTACGTCCGCAATGGCGCTCGATTCGTCGGCGACATTCACGCACGTGGCATTGTGATCGAGGACGGCGGATTTGTCTGCGGGAAAGTGGACCTGTCGCGCCAGGGTATCTTTCCATTCGGCTCATGAATGCGACTATTGTGCAGCAGAAGACGCAGGTGGTCCAGATCATCCTCAACAGTGAATCGCTCGGCCACGTCGCCGCTTACCTCCGGAACGTTTTCATCGGCAACAAAAATGAAGCGAGCAAAGAGACACAGATCTACATGTGACCGGAGCGGCACGACAAGTATTAGATCATGGAACTGGCCCGCAGCGACGGGCGCGGCTCGCTAGCAACGCTGAAGGATCTTTACTTCCGAGGGCAGATACGTCACAAAAACGTGTTCCTGCTCGAAATGCTCTCCGAGCGCCTCAGCGTAAAATTCCACCAGCGTCTTCCAGGCGTCATCCGACATGTCCGCGGCGTACAGAGGCGATTTATCGCTGACGAGGCACAGCCCCGGTTCGTGCTGGGTCTGGGGCTGGCCGTCCTCGTCATAAGCATAGGCAAGGACCGTATCGGTGACGACAAAGGTGATGAAATTTGCGGCCTGCCTTAAAGCCTGCCGATGGAGGCTTGTAATAAAATCTAGCACCTCCTCCTTGTCCTGCACGGACCCGCTGTATCCCTTCTTCAGCCCGAGATTGATTTCGACCCGGAGGGTAGACAGAGCGTGGCCGGTTCGGCCGTCAGCCGTAGCGACGCGGTAGGGCATAATCCATAGTACGGTTCACCCCGCGCCGTAAAGGGCACGTCGCCCTGCGTGCCGCCCGCCACCTGGCAATGAGTCCGCCCAAGCGCGCCTTCTTTCACGCTCACGCATGAGTCTCGACGATCGGTCTAAAGCAAACAGATTGCGGGCGGTGTATGGGTGACTGTCTCCGGCCGACCCGTTAGCCCCTGATGGTGGGCCCGCGCGCCGCATCACCGCCCCGGCCTCTGCCACCACATTAAGAGCGGCGGGACACAAAACGCACTGCGGCCTGCCCGACGTCTTTCGATCAGCAATAATTTCCGCAGAGCCGGGCGAGACCTGTCCAAGGTCCCTGCGTTCGCAGCCCGGCTAACCAAACGCCTACGGATGATGACGGCAAATGACCTGAATACCAAGCAAGGAAGTGTGATAAGTTTATTTGCCGAACGTAGCCCAATAGCTGCCGTTGCAATATTGCAGGACATTGCTGGCGCTGTTGTAGATGATGTCGGCCTCGTTGCCGGACGACGAAGAACAGGTACCGCCGCCCGCGGGCCCATGGCGCACCATATGGTTCCGTTGCAGAACTGGTAATTGTGAGAGGAGCCCTTGTAGACCAAGTCTCCTTCGTTGCCCATAAGGGCGGCCGTCTGGAAGTAAAGGTAGCCGATTTCATTGGCGCTGAGGGCGCGGTCGTAAACGCGAACGTCGTCGATAATGCCGGGAAAATACCAACCTGACGAGCCGCCCCCTACATATAAATTGCCTGTGCCCGTCAGTGGCGTCGCCGTGGTGCTGCCCGTTGCCGCCAGCGTGCCGTTGACGTACATCTTCTCGTTGCTGCCGTCATAGGTGCACGTCACGAAATACCTGTGCCTGTCGTAAACTCTGTGCAGAGCGAAATGCCTTCCAACGCTCAGTGAAGGCACAAAACTCCTCTTGCTCCCAGCGAAGGATTCCGGGTTTCGACGCCGCCGTCAGAGGCGATCAGTGGATCAGTGGTCCCAAATGCGGGGAAACGCCCAGTAGCAGCGTACCTTTTACGCGAACAATACTGTCCGGTCTTTTTCACGC
>PKZC01000429.1 GCA_003132905.1 Bryobacterales bacterium
TCGCTTCCGGCCGGGTGCCGAAGATCAGCAGAAGTTTTTGCATCCCGATCTTAATCTTTGAAAGAACTTGCCCGATTTCGGGGCGGAGAATGAGAAACTGACTACTTGTGTCTGTAAGTGATTCGTCCCTTGGTCAAATCGTAGGGCGAAAGCTCCAGCGTGACACGATCGCCGGCCAGGACGCGAATGCGGTTCCGTCGCAACTTGCCTGCCAGGTGCGCAAGCACTGTGCGGTCTTGATCCAACAGAACGCTGAACTGACCGCTCGGAAACTTTTCTACTACCGTTCCGGTAACTTCTATGCTGTCCTCTTTACTCATCCTCCTCCTTCGTAAGGATGTTCTGTATTAGGTATCTTAGCAAAAGGGCCTGTCTGCAATATCAGGAGCAATAATAGGGCCGCGACTACGGCAAAGAACGCAGACGCCAGCCACGCCAGGTGCGCCAGCGCCCGCCTGGTACTCAATTGATCGAAGATCGAGAGCGTCACATTTTCCGGAAGTACCCGCCATCCGAATGCCAACGCGAGAAGGATCGCAAGGAACGCTGTCCGCAGAATGTTTTTCACGCCCTTAGCCGAGAATCGGCGCGCCAGAATGGAACCCAGCATCGCAATCGCGATGGATGCGCTCAGGCTGAAAATCAAAATGGCAGCGAGAAACTGAACGGGCGGTGCGACGAATCCAGCACGCCGGTTCCCTGCACCCGGGCCAACGATGTTGAGCGTGACTATGTTGAGCGTGACGATGGCGGTGCCGAGAATGAGCACGGTCATGCCCCAGCCCCAAGCTACGATGATTGCGATTCGTGCCAGCAGCGCGCGGGTGCCGGCCGCCGCCCCTTCGGCACTCGCTGGCGCGACAAATAACAGGGACAAACACGCGTAGGCCGCAAGGATGCGTGCGTCCAGAAATCCGAAGCCCTTGTAAATCGGCACCAGAATGCCAAACGCAATCACGACCATCAAAATGACAAGAGCTTGCCNNTCCTGGCAGATGTATTCCATCAGCTCTTCCTTGGGCCGCAGGCGCGCCGTAAAAGTGAGCGTGAAAGGCTTGGAGTAATCGCCGGGATCGATGATCGTGACCTTGTTTTCCATTGTGCCTAAATCCTTGCGCGTATAGCGCTCGATGGTGTGCAGCTGCTCGGTGTGCGGATGGCCGCGAAAATCGAACCAGAATTTGTCGTTGTATCCGATGGTGTCGACCACCAGCGTGTCGCCATCCCAGCGCCCCACAGAATAGCCGTACCACCAGGATTCGGGGTCGTTGTTCGGCAGCGAACGGCCATCCGTGAGAATCCGCCGGACATTTCCGTTCGCCTCATAGAGAACTACGATCTCGCGCGGAGTTTGCACAATCTCGCGTGGCTGCGGGTGCATGTGAAGCTGGGTCAAGCCGAGCGGTAGGCACAGCGCGTCGGGGTTGTCCTGCGAAGGGAGGATCGTCCGGCGAAGTAGGAATCGCGAATGGCAACGGAGCCGTGCCCGTTAACGAGCCTCCATTCTTGTCTTTCTTGGTGTGCGCGGGTTCCCAGAGGCCCGAAAAATCGGGCTTGCCATTCGCCGTTCGTGGCGGCGGCCCGGCGAAATCAATCTTGCCATCCGGGGTCCTCGGGCCGGACGTGGTGTAACTGGGCCACTGCGCGAATATCGCTGTCGCGCTCGCCATCAGAGCGAACAGCACGGCAGCAGGGATCTTGAGAATTCTCATCTTCGTCATCTTACCTTCTACGGAGGCGAGTCTTCCCTCACAAATACTGATGGGGTGAATCAGTATTCGACCTTCCTTATTTCCCCATGGCCTTCATCACATCCGCCTTGGTCTGGGGTGCAGCGGAGGCATGCACGTTGATGTACCGGTCGTAGTCCAGATTGAGTTTTTCGAGAACCGGGACCAGAGCTTTCACGTGATCGTTCGCCGGTTCGCCGGGATTCACCGAGAAGTCGCCCTGGAACAGAACCTTTTCCTTGGGAATGTACGCGATGATCAACCCGTTGGAATGAGGCGCCGGATAGATGTGGTACATCTCAACGGTTCGGGTTCCATCAGAGTACACCTTCTTCTCCGCAACGGTTTCGAATTTCGCTTTCTTGGGATTCTTGGCGAGGGTATCGGTCATGAGCGTCCGGGGAGTGTTGAGCGCTTTGTCGAGAAACTCCTCATTGTTCTTCTGCGTGATGATGATGGCGCCTTCGGCCACTAACACTGGCAGGCCGCCGGTGTGATCGGAATGGTGATGCGTGTTCATGACGTAGCGGATCGGCTTGTTCGGAATCAGCTTCTTCGTTTCCGCAACGTAGGCGAGGGCGCGCGCTTCGGATTGGCCGGCCTCGAGCATCATGATGTAGTCTTTGAATTCCACGATCACGGAATCGTAGCTGCCAGGTCCGGTGGTGAGCCGGTAAAGCCCGTCACCCAGTTTTTCCGATGTGACCGTCAGCGGCGCTTGAGGCGGCGGCCCTCCCCCACCCGGGCCTCGACCCGCGGGCGCGGGAACCAGTGTGGCGACATCGGGAGGATTCGCCTTCGCCGCGGTCACTTCCACTTCAAAGAAGGGCCAGCCGCCGCGCGTCTGCACGATTTTCGAAGGGGCCGTTACGCCGCCAAAGTCCTTCCATCCGGAATAAGTCGCGACGATGTGCATGTCGCCCATGATGTTCTCACCGAGCCAGGTCTCCACGCGATCGACCATGTGCTTGTCGTCCACAAAGCCATTAATGACGTAGCTCTTGCCGGAAGGCGCCTTCACCGCCGGGCTCCAGGTCAAGACGGTGTAACTCTTGCCTTCCACCTTGCGATGGCTCANNTGGCTCAGCGTGGCGTTGTTCTCAGCGGCGCCCTTCAGAAAACCCCAGGGCGTGATGTAAAACTCAAGCGAGCCGGCCCAGGGTTGCGAGACGTCCGCCTGCTGGGCTGTGACCTGCTGGAAGAAGACGCCGGGCATCACCGTAGTTGATCCGCCCGCGCCAATGTTGTTGGTGGTTCCGGTATGCCGGGACGAGGGTGCGGTGAGATCGATCACGCGGACGTAGGTGTTGATCGGCCGCATTGGATCGTGGGTCCCCTTGCAGATCATGTCGGTAGAGTTGGCCCCGCACTGCTGGAATGCAACGTCTTTGGCCGATCCGGAATACGTGATGGATTGCACATCGCCCAATGCCTTTTGCGCATTGGCGATCACGGTCTTTGCATCCTGCGCGAAGGCGCTCCCGCACAGGAACGCGAGGCAGACTTGGACTAAAGCAACTTTCTTGAGCACAGCATCTCCTTATGAGCGGGATCGCCAGGTGGAAGGGACCCGTCCTGAGTATTTTATATCGAGTCAGGCTATGACTGGGTTGATCAAACTCGTGGCCGTCGGGGGCTGGTCGACTGACATGCGGTAGGGAATGCCTGAGCTTTCGCCAGCGGGTGATGGAGGCGAATCCGTATGTGAGCGATGACCCGGCCAAGTGGAACGATGAACCCTAGCGCGTTTATCAGGAGTAATTTCCGACAAAGCCATCTTGTGACCGCGCGGACTGTTCGGATCGTTCGGCCCGAACTTCTGCGCTCATCGACAGGCGGCAGGTGCCGCCCCGATGCAGTGACTCATCGGCCGTGAGCGATCTAAGAGGCAAATTGTTCTGCCTTAGTGAATAGGTATTTCGTACATCGCGCTCGTGGGACCGTGCCGCATTCCGGGGCACTACGTTCGCGAAAACGGCGTCCTCAGAGATCAGTCCTTTGAAGTCGGCATTGCAACTGGAATCATGGATGCTTCCATCTGCGGCCGGTTCCAGAATGCTGGTGCGTTTTTCAGGACCTATCCTGCCGTGACGCTGCGAACCACGGCCGCTGAAGCCCACAAGTCGTCGCCGCCGGCTAAAGCCGGCCGGAACGAAAGTCGTTGATGAACACCCGTCGTGCGTCAGTGCGCTTAGTGTGCGCGTATGTGCTCGAAAAAGCAGCCCTTGAAGTTTAAGGCCGCTCCGCGTGCTGGCAGCCTGAAACGGCCCGTCAAAACCGTCGCCGAGGACGGCGCCAGTGCAATGATCACCGGTCCGGAAATCTCGACCGGCAGGACGGCAGCCTTGGGGTCGAGCAGGCTCGTGCCTTTCTCTAGGATATGGATCTTCAAGTCACTAATGTCGATGAGGAGCGGCTTCTGCGTAGGGTTTGAAATCCCAGCTGAGAATGTTCCGGTGCGATCACCGACATCGGCGCACGCGACCGGCGAAGGTTCAATGTCAGGAGAGGGCTGGAAGTCCGGACCGAAGGGCATCTTCCGGTCGTCGTCATGCGGTTTCATCTCTGAGAGCGTTTGGGGAATATCGAGAACCGTGAAGTCTTGAACTGGCAGACGCACCAGTATCGTAAGAAAGGCGAGAGGCAGGAACACGGCGGCACGCTCCAGCCTCGGGCGCCACTTCGTGGGCCGCTTGGGAAGACCTCCGGAGGTCTCCTTTCGTTTGGCGATCGGTATCCCCGCGAGGGTAACCGCAGTCCCGATTAGAGGGAGCCCCGCAAGCAGCTCAAGGCTTGTATTGATCCACCAAGGCTCGACCGGAAACTTGTATCCGACTGGCGCCGCCCGAAAGATTGTATGTGTCTGCCAGCGCCACTCCAGTGCTATAAAAAAGATGCCCGCAATGGCGACACTGGCGGCGTATCGCAACATAGCCCGAGCGCGCTCACGACGACGACCAGGTCGCCACCCCAACCATGTAGCTAGGTTGATCGTCGTGTCGGTCGAAAGCAGCAATGCGAATGCGTAGATCAGCCAAGACACTATGTCCTCGCCACGACTGTGGATCATGCCGGAGACTTGGCCCGGGAAGAGAACCGATGTGATGGAGAGAAGGCTTGAAGACACAAACAAGGCCGTCAGAGGCTGAAGGCTGGATTTGCAAACATATGCTCGCAAGGAGCCATAGAGTGGCGATCGGATCACCAGCCAAAAGGTTCCGAGAGTGCGATAGAGGAACCCGACTAGGCTGTTGATCAACGTCTCGATCAGTTGCGGAAAGTCTGCCAAATCCTTCAGCATCGGTTCCCCTCAAGAACCTTAGCCTACCATTCAATGGTTGACTATTTTAGCTACCGATTAGGATGAGAACGCCGAAAAACATCGTTGCGGCTAGTTTCCTCCCCAAGCACCATTTGGAATTCCGTTCTCGAGCCGCGCGGATTCGTGGTCGGGCGTCGGCTTATTTCCAGCAATCTCCAGCGAATCGGAGCTCAATTGTCGCTAACAGGCCAATGCACTCATCGACGTCCTTGGCCCCAACAGGGACCAGTCCTCATAACCGGGCTTCGCTTGAGTGGAGTTCAGTTTTAATGAGCGCATCATCGCCAATGTGCTCATCGATATTGGATTAGCACCGATAGGTCGGCTTGTGTCCGCCATCCGAGTACCCGGCACTTCCGTATGCCGTCCGTGGGTTGGAATTTTACGGCCATCGAATCAACTGGTCGGGCATTGTGCGTCAAACGCGCAACGGCAGACGATCGCCGCTGCCTCATCCCGACTGAAGTGCATCACAGGCAAACCCGATCCATCGCTTCGGTAGATTGACCGCGCACCGAGGTTTCCGTTCCCAGCTTCGTCAGCGATGTGGCACGATACTTGTCGAGCCAAAAGCGGCATGGCTGCACGTCAACTTTGACGTGCCAGAATCGCCTGAGTCGAGCGACGTGCTGACCAAACCAGAGTCGTGGTTCCTTTTGGGCCGAGGATTGCTCTACTGCTTGAGCAGGAGGCTGTAAGTCATGAACCTGATTCCGTACGTTGTCCTTTGGTCTTTTCTCGCTGTGGCTGTACTGGGGCTTGCGCTGTACAGGAAGGTGCTGACCTTTCACGGAGACGATGAGTTTCTTCACCTGTCCGCCAGCGAGGAGAAACTGATTCCTCATCAGGTTACGCTCGCTCGCAAACTGGATTTTGTAGATCGCTGGGGTAAGAGTCTGACGGTGTGCTGCGCTGTCTTCGGAATCTTGATCGCTGCTATGTTTCTAATCCTGACATGGCAAGCGAGCTTGCAGATCAAGTAGGCGGTCCCGGCGCTGCGTAAAACAGCGCATTCCAGTCCGTTCTCTTTCGTCCAAACCCGCGCCGAGCTTAACGCTCGCAATCGCGGGTTTTCCTTGCTCAGATCAGGCCAAATTGCCCCTCCAGCCTCCATCGCTGTGCTCCTGAAGGCCAGGCTCTCAAAATATCAAAAACGATCGGCTTCATGGTCGTGTCTAGCTCTGCCTGGAACCTCTGCGTCACAGTACGCACCCTAGCCTGCGGACTATAGCTCAGAACTAGGGCCCATTCTTTGAAACGCACGCCAGGGCCGATGTTCCGCATTGGCTCAGGGATTGCACAGTGCTCCCGCGGAGGTAAAGACCATGCGAAAGGGCCTGTACATTCTGGTTGTTTCAGCCTTGAGCCTGCCAACGGTTCAGGCGCAAGAGAAGACCGCTCCTACGCCGCAGATCGAGCGTGGGCGGGAACTCTTCACTCACGCAAAGAAAGGCGTGGCCTGCAAGACCTGTCACTCGCTGGGGGGCGTTGGAACGGCCATTGGGCCGAACCTGACCAACATGGCTTCCAACGGCAGCGTCCACAGTATTGTCATGACCATGCATATGACCATGACCGAGCACGTCTACCGTGTAAAGACCACCACCTACAGCTTTCCGGGAATACTCAAGCAAAAGTACGCGGACATGTCCGAATATTACGACCTGAGCGAAATCCCGCCCGTGTTACGTGTGCTGCATGCGAATCAGATTGTTTCGCTGGAACGCGACGATAAGTGGAGGCATCCACCTTCCATGGCCAACTACACGGCGCAGGAACTGGCCGATGTAATTTCGTTCTTAAAGTTTGCCGCCACGGGAACGCAACAGGAGATCGCCGTCACCGATGTCGACCCTAAATGGTAGATGAGCGCGCAATGCCGGATATGCCAAAGGCGGGACCACACGCATCATCGCACGCAACCTCGCATCACTCGCCCCGCGATTACGCGCGGACGCCGCTGAACGTTTATTGGGAAATGACGCAGGCCTGCGCGCTGGCCTGTCGTCATTGCCGGGCGGAGGCTTTGTCCGCGCCGCATCCCATGGAATTGACGTTCGACGAGGGCGTCGATTTTCTGAAGCAGATTCCCGAATTCGGCCATCCTTTACCACAGTTGATCCTGACGGGAGGCGACCCTCTAGCCAGAAGCGATCTGTTCGATTTGATTGACGAAGCGCGCCAACTGGGGATTAGTGTTTCCATCACGCCCGCCGCCACCGCGGCGCTTGTCCGCGACGTGTTGGTGCGGCTCAAGGAACACTCCGTGGAAGGGCTGGGTCTTAGCCTGGATGGCTCGACCAGCGAGCTCCACGATTCAATTCGCGGCGTTCCCGGCACGTTCGCCCGCACCATCCAAGCGATGCGTTGGGCGCAAGAGCTCCTTATGCCGGTGCAAGTGAACACACTCGTGTCGGCTGAGACGGCTGGCGACTTACCGGCCATCTATGAGCTATTGAAGCCGATGGGCGTGGCGCGCTGGAGCCTGTTCTTCCTGATTTCGGTGGGGCGCGGGAAGGTGCTGCAGCCCCTCTCACCGGAGGACAGTGAAAAGCTGATGAAGTGGGTGTACACAACCTCCAATAACGCGCCCTTCATAGTCGCCACTACTGAAGCGCCTTCCTACAGGCGCGTGGTTCTTGAACAGACGCGTGCGCAAGGAATGACGGGGGAGCAGATCAAACGCAGCGGAGCCACGAGGGGATTTGGCATTCGCGACGGCCACGGCGTCGTATTTGTTTCGAACACGGGCGACATTTGCCCGGCAGGATTTCTTCCGTTGGGTGCTGGTAACGTCCGCAAAGACCGGCTGGTAGACGTTTACCGCAACGCGCCTTTATTTCGCGCGTTGCACGATCCGGCGCAATTTGAAGGACGTTGCGGGGTGTGCGAATTCAATGCGTTGTGCGGCGGCTCTCGCGCCCGCGCTTTTGCGGCCACCGGAAATCCGTGCGCTTCAGACCCCCTGTGCATCTATGAACCACGAGAGGGGCGTTCCGTTCAGTGAAGCCCAGAGGCCGCGTCCTAACCGCCGCCGAGAGCTTTGATTAACGCTCGCCACCATTTGCGGCGCAACGGCGATCAGGCGGGCATGTGATTCGTGGAAGCTCAGCCACCATCGGGTGCTGAGTTTGCTTTTCATCTCCGCCCAGGAACTGAATGAGGAAAGCGGCGAACTCTTTGGTCGCACACTACGGCGCTCATGGAAGCGATTGTGCTCTCCGGCGTTACTCGCCAGGGATCATTCAGGGGTTCCCAGTGGATCGTCGGCCACCGATTCGAATCCTCACCTATTCGCTGCCGCAGGTTGGAATTTAACGATCCGACGATCGATTGCTAAGGCTACTTCGCTGACGCCTGAACGGCCTCGACCGGGATACCCTTCGCCTTCATCAAGGATTCCAGCAGCGCCACGGTTTTCGGGAACGCATCCGCGCCACCGCGAACGCCGCCTGCGCCGCGTGCGACATCCAGGGGCGTGTGGCCGCTGGCGTCTTTGACGGTCAGGTCTGCGCCATTGGCGACCAGGAATTCTATGAACTTGTCGAAGCCGTGTTCGGCGGCGCCGTGCAGAGCGGTTTGATTCGGCATGGCATTCGCGCTTGGCATTTGACTGCCGCGATGGGCGTTCTGTTGTGCGATGCGTGCGCCCACGCTTTCACCGGCTCCGAAAGCGCCGACGCCACCGCGGCCACGGTCCGTGACAGAGCGGGCATTCACGTTCGCGCCGGCTTTGACCAGCAGATCCATGGTCGCGAGCACGCCTTCGTCGGTACGGTTCCGTCCGCGCGTGACGCGCGCGCCGTAGTCGACGCCGGCGGCTGCCATTAACGGCGTGATGCCTTCTTTGCTCGGCAAATCGACCAGCGCTTTGTACTCGAGCAGCAACGCGGTAAACTTGGGGTCGCCACCACGCGCGGCACGCAACAGCGGGGTTGCTCCTTGAGCGAGCATGGTGTCGCCGCCGCGATCCTGCGGGACGTCGCGATATGGCGGACGCCGCTTCAACTGAATGTTCGGATTCGCGCCTTTTTCCAGCATCATGCGGCCGACATCGACGGCAGTGAGTTTATCCGGACTCGGCAGGACAGCCACCGCGCCGTTGCCCTTCGTCGGCAGCGTGCTGACATCGGCGGCCATGTAAACCGGCGAGCGGCCGAAGAGATCCCACTTGTCGAGATCGGCGCCGCCTTTTACCAGCACGGCGGCCGTATCGAAATGCATATTCTCCAGCGCCAGAAGCAGCGGCGTCTCGCGATCCGGATCTTCGGAGTCGGGATCGGCGCCCGCAGCGAGCAGGTTTTGAACGCAGGCCGCGCAACCTTCCCGCGCGGCATAGTGCAGCGGAGTAAAGCCGCCTTTGTTCATGTCCTTCGGGCGAGGCTCTTGGACAACCTTACGCTCCCACTGATTCACCTTGCCGTGATCGTTCAGGTTCGCGCCGTTCGCTGCCAGGAACTTCACCATATCGGCCTGGCTTTGCGCCGAGGCCCACATGAGCGCGGACTGTCCGCCCCAGTTTTCCTTAGCGTTAATGTCGGCTCCAGCGTCAAGCAACGCCTTGGCTGCGTCAACCTTGCCGGTGCGCGCGGCAGCCATCAGCGGAGTTTCGCCATTCGGTGTTCTGAAATTAGGATCGGCGCCGGCTTTCACAAGCGCTTCGATGATCGGCGCTGAACCGATGATCGAGGCTTCCGTGAGAGCCGAGGTGCCAAACTGGTTCGCCAGTTTGACATTCGCGCCGGCTTTGATCAGCGCTCGGACCAGTTCCAGATCGCCGTTCGCCGCCGCGTACATGATCGCCGTGGTGCCATCGGCGGCCGTAGCGTTCACGTCCGCGCCCTTGGCGCTCAACAGGTGCATGGCCGCGACATGGTCGCCCGATTCCGCCGTCTCCAGCAGCGACGCACCAGTGCCCGTACCCCCAGCAAACACCATCGAACTGCCGGCCAGCAGGACCGCAATTGCAGCCGCGAACGTGCGCATGGTTAGACCTCCGAGAGACCGTCGACGCCGTCGCCGATGGACTTCACCGGGATCTCATTGCGCTGCAGCAGCGTGAGCAGCAGTTCACCGTGACGCGAATCCTGAGGATACTTCAGGTGCTGTCCGCCCTTGATTTTTCCGTTGGCATGTCCAAGGATCGCGGATGGCAGCGGATCGTTGTTGTGGCGATCGCTGTTGCTCATGTCGCTGCCAAAGAGGATAGTCGAATGATCCAGCACGGTGCCGTCAGCTTCCTTCGTGGCCTCGAGTTTCTTGATCAATCCTGCGAACTCTTGCGTGTGGTACTTCTGAATCTTCACCAGCTTGTCCATTTTCTCCGGATTGTTGCCGTGATGGGACAGCGGATGGAACCCCTCGGAAATCGTCAGGTTGGTGTAGGTGCGCATGCTGGCTTCGTGATCCATCGAAAGCGTGATCACGCGCGTGATGTCGGCCTGGAACGCCAGCGCCATCAGGTCGAACATCAGCTTGAAATACTCCGTAATATCGTTCGGCGTTCCGATAGGCGCATCGGGGATAACCAGCTCGGTGCTATGCGCCTTCTCAGCCATCTGTACGCGGCGCTCAATCTCGCGAACCGAGTCCAGATAGTCGCCGACCACGTTGCGGTCCTGCACGCCGAGGCTGGCTTGCAAACGCCGAGCTTGGCCTTGCACGCGATCGAGAATGCTGCCGGTTTCAGAAAGGATCTGGGCGCGTTCCTGATCGGTATCGCCCTGTCCGAAGAGCTTCTGGAAGACCGCGCGAGGGTTGCTTTCCTGCGGCAATGGCTGGGTGGGCGTACGCCAAGCGATGCGCGCGCTGCCCTGACCGACGCTCAGTTCGAGAGACGGCAGCCGCGTGTCCTGTCCCACGTAGCGCACTGCGATCTGGTCGGCGCTCACGCCTGAATCCGGACCGCCTTTGCCGAAATCCCAAGGCTTCACGGCAGTCAACCAGCCTTGTTCGATGTAGGCGTGAGGCTCGGGCGTTTCCGCGGGTTTGTTGCGTAAGCCGGAGACGATGGTCAGATGCTTGCGGAATGGTTCGAGAGGCTCCAGGATCGGCGACATGGTAAAGCTCGTGCCGGTTTCCTTTGGAGACCAACGATCCATAATTGCGCCGTGAGGGAAGCCCACGAACGCAAATCGCTTGGGAGTCTTCCCGGCAGCAGTGGTCGCCGCCTGGGTTGCGGCCGGAAACATAGCGTCCAAGAGTGGTAATGCGAGGGTGGCCCCAGCCCCCTTCAAGACTGCGCGGCGTGGAATGTGGTTCTTGGATAGGAACATGTCGGGTCTCCTTCTTTATCTTCTCGCACTCTGTACCGGCTCGGGCTTCGGCTGCGGCACGCGGCGCATCTTAAACTGGTCTGTATTCACGATGGCCTGAACGATGGCCGAAAACTTGTAATCCGACGCCCGCGTGTCGCGAACGATCTGGCGGACGGTGGGCATGTCGTAATAGTCGCGCGTGCGGCCCATCGCATAGGTCAAAAGGGCTTCGGTAAATGTTTGCACAAATTGTTCGGGACGGCGTAGCAGCGCATTGCGCAGATCGTCGGGTCCGTTGATCTTGGTGCCGTCGGGCAACTCACCGGCGGAATCGATGATCGTGCCCGCAAAGCGGTCCTTATCTCTCCACATCCCGGTGGCGTCGAAGTTTTCAAGCGCGAAGCCGAGCGGATCCATGATGGAGTGGCACGACGAGCAGGTGGGGCTCGCGCGGTGCTTTGCCATCAACTCGCGGACAGTCAGCGCTTTGGTGGTTCCGATGTCCTTGTCGTTCAGGGTGGGGACGTTCGGCGGCGGGTTGGGTGGCGGGACACCCTCGATGTAGCTCAGGATGAACTTGCCGCGTAGCACGGGGGACGTTCGGTTGGGATATGCGGCCGCCATCAGCACGGCGCCCTTGCCGAGCAAGCCCCAGCGCGCCGAGTCCTTCAATTCCACGCGGCGAAACTCATCGCCCTTTACGTCATTGATGCCGTATTGCAGTGCCAGGCGCTCATTCACGTAGGTATGGCTCGAGCGCAGTAAATCCACGACGCTGTGGTCTTCGCGGAAGATGCTGTCGGAAAACAGCCTGAGCTCGGTGCGGAAATCCTGACGCGGGTCCATAAAGCCCGAGGCATACGGGAACACGTCTCGATCGGGAACGATCTCGTCGAGCTTATACATATCCAGCCACTGGAACACGAAGTCGCTCGCGAGCGTTCTCGATCGAGAATCGGCCAGCATGCGCTTCACCTGCATGTTCAGAGTTGCCGGATCGCTGAGTTTGTTTTTGCTCGCCAGATTGAGCAGTTCATCGTCGGGAATCGAGTTCCACAGGAAGAACGAAAGCTTCGAAGCCAGTTCGAGATCCGTGATTTGGTACTTCTCACCCGGCTTCATGCCCGCTGGAACACGCTCGCCGCGATACAGGAAGAACGGGCTCGCAAGCATTCCTGTAATCCCTGAGCGAATACCCGATTCGAAACCGCCGTCCTTCGCGCCATCGGCGTAGTATTGCATCAGTTCCGCGATGTCGTCGTTGGTTACGGGACGTCGATACGCCCGCTTGGCCAGCGTCGAGAAAATCTGCTGGGCGCAGGCTTCGGGCGTCTTTTTGTCCTTGGCCGGGTTGCAGGTGAAGATGCGGTCGCGGCTGGGCGTGGAACTCAGGCCCGTTACATCAAAGGGGCCCAGAAGCTGGAACGAGCTCACNNAACTTGATGTTCTTCAGGCGGGCATTCAGTTTATCGATCGCGCCGTTCTGCACCTGATCGTAAAGCTTGTTGTCTTCTTCGCCGCCGACCACGGTTTGATAGACGATTTTGTTGTCGACTGTCACCACGAGGGGGTTCTCGTACTCCATGCCATTGCCCCAGATGTGGCCGGCCATGTCGGCGATGTTGATGTGATATTCGCCATCGGCGGGCAGGTCCACATTCGCGAGGATGCCGCCGCGTGTCCCCAGAGGCAATCCAGGAACGTGCGTGAGTTGACTGCCCGGAGTAGCGCGGAACGTCCAACCCTGCGGGCGAATGTCGCGCCTGCCGAGCGCTGCGACAGCGACATTGTGGGCGGCATGCACGTATTGCTCGATGAAGGAGGGCGACACCTGCAGAGCGGATGCGATGTTGTCGAAGCCCTGCGCGCTGTCGTCCGGCGGCAGCAGGTCTGCGCCGTTCACGTCGACCAAAAGCAGATCGTGGACCGCGTTTTCATACTCCTTGCGATTCAATCGATGCAGCAGTTGACCGTCGGTGACGTGCTGCGGCGCGGGAAGCTTGTCGAGCGAATCTTCAAGCCATGCAACCAGCGCGTCGACTGCTTTGCCGTCCGGTTGCTTCGAGCCCGGAGGCGGCATCACACGGCCGCGCAGCTTGCGCACTGCCTTCTCGAAACGTTCTGGATCTTTGGCCACGGTCTCGGCCGTGATGTCTTGGAAGCTGATGCCGCCGATCTTGGCTTTGTCGTTGTGGCAGCCCACGCAGTATTGCTTGACGAGGGCCAGGTGCGCGTCGGGCGAATCCTGCGCTTGACTCGCGGACGAAGCTGCAAAGATGCCAATCAGGGCGATCAGGGGAATTGAGCTCTTCATTTGTCGTATCGTTAGCATCGGTCCTTAAGCGTCAGGTGACAGATAAGCCCACAGGCTTTCAAAAGAGCGGCGAATAAATTCATCCGGATTCCCCATCTTGGCTTCGTATTCCTTTGCCGGCTTGGCTGCGACGCCTTCCGACGGGCTGTGCCCTTTGTTCAACATCTGATTTAGACGATCGTAAATGGTGCCGTACATGTCGAGCTGTGCGGTGATGTCGGCAGAGCTGAGCAGCGGGCCCTGCGCGGGAACGATCTTCGTATCTTTGTTCGCTAGGGTTTGGATGCGTTGCAGCCCACCGACGATGCCGCCAATCCAACCCCCGGTCCACCAGTCGACCACCGGCCAGCCTGCTCCATAGGCGGCGTCGCCCACCGCCAGGATATTCTGCTGCGGGAAGTAGACGTAAAGATCGCCGTCGGTATGCGCCGCGTCGGAGATATATCCATATTGGATTCCGGCATCGAGCGCGCCTTTGTCGTAGAAGGTTTTGTTGGGCTGGGCGATCTTCGCGAACTTCTTGAATTTCTGTCCGTTCCAAGGCCACGTGATGTTTTGCTGTAGCCAGAGCCGGGTGTTCTCGTGGGCGATTATGGTGACGCCCGCCATGCCGAGAGCTTGGTTCGAGCCGGTCTGCTCGGGATGCCAGTGCGTGTTGAAAAGCGTCCGCACCGCACCGCTATTTGGCAGCGCGGCCACCGCTTGCGCCAGCGCGGCGGCATTCTGCGAAAGCCCGCCATCCACCAGCACGAGACCGTCGGTTCCCGTGCGCGCCACGATGTTGCATCCCGCGCCGCCGAGCAGGTACAGGTTTTCGCCCAGTTGGGTGGTTGTAATGTTCGGAGTTTGAGCTAAGGCGAACCGGTCCGCAGCGAAGCTTATCGGTGCGGCTTTTAGGAACGTCCTACGCGTTGGAGACCACATAGTCGTGCGTATATAAAGTATACTCCCGCAAGCATTTGGTTACACACTGGCCCCCTATGTTTCCAGTCCTAATGTTCGGGCTCCGGGGTCGGGGGCCGGTTGTTGGGTGGGGGCGGCGGAGCCGGTTTGGGAAGCTCCGCGTTGCCATCCAGCGCGAACACGAACAAAATGGGCGGGTTGTCGATCTTCTCGTCATTCGGACCCACAATAATCGCCAGACGGCCCAAACCGCCCTGAAACGCGACATATTGTTTGCCATCAACCTCATACGTGATGGGAGGCGCCATGCCCGTGCGTCCGGTCTTGATTTCGTACAGGATTTCGCCCTTGTCGGCCGTCACCGCGCGGAAACGCCCGTCGTTGATCACCTCGAACACCAAGTTGCCCGCAGTGGCCACTGTGCCGCCCCCGATGCCACCGCCTCCTTCGATCCGCCAGATCAGTTTCTGATTCACCGGATCCCAAGCCTGCAACGCGCCTCTCATGCCTTCGGCGGTGGGCGGGCCAATCGCTGGGCTATCGATTAGCTTCGGGTCGCCCTTGCCGCGGCTGTAGCCGTTCGTGCCCGGTTTGAGTTCGGCGGTGGCCGCATAAGTGAAGGGCTGCAGGAACACTGGAATGTACACCCAACCGGTGCCGGGACTGTAGGACATCGGCGACCAATTGTGCGCGCCGCCGCCAGTGGGAAACAGCGAGATTGGCTCTGTATCGTAATACGCCGCGGGATTCACAATTGGACGACCCTTGGCGTCCAGCCCCAGGGCCCATGTGGTCTTCACGTACGGAGCTCCCGAGATGAACTCGCCTGTGATCCGATCCAGCACCCAGAAGAAGCCGTTCTTCGAAGCCTGGGTGATCACCTTGCGGGGCTTCCCGTTGATGTTCAGATCGAGCAGCATCAACTGCTGGACGCTGTCGTAATCCCAGTTATCGTTAGGCGTGGTTTGGAAATACCACTTGAGCTTTCCCGTCGTGAGGTCCACCGCCAGGATCGAACAGGTATAAAGGTTGTCGACATTCTGCGCGCCTCGGAACTTCTGATGCCAGGGCTGGGCGTTGCCGGTGCCGACGTAGACCAGGTTCGCGTCGGGATCGTACGCGATGCCGTCCCACACCGCACCGCCGCCGCCCTTGGTCCAGAAGTCGCCACCCCAGGTTTTGAGCGCGGCCTTCATCGCGTCGTTTTCGGGCGGCAGTTCTGGATTGCCCGGAACCGTATAGAACTTCCACGCAAAGTGTCCGGTCTTGGCGTCGAACGCCGCAAAGAAGCCACGCGTCGGCCGGTCGCCTCCTGACGCGCCAATGATCACCTTGTCGCCCGCGATCCGCGGAGCCATGGTCAACGTGTATATGTCCTGCGGATACGCCACGCGCGATTCCCACACCGGCTTGCCCGTAATGGCGTCCAATGCCAGCAGACGGCCGTCGTTGATCGGCGCGATGATCATGCCGTTGTAGATCGCAACGCCGCGATTCACGATGCCGCAGCAAATCCTCGGCCGAACCGCGGCCTGGTTTACTTCGGGATCCCAGCGCCACAACTCCTTGCCGGTGCGAGCGTCGAGCGCATAGACCACGCTCCAGGTGGTGATGCCATAGATGGTGTTGTTCCAAACGATCGGCGTACCTTCTTGATTGCCGCCGCCTGCACCGACCACATAGGACCATGCAAGCCCCAGGCGCTTCGCATTGGTGTCGTTGATTTGCTTCAGCGTGCTGAAGCGCGTCTCGCTCTGGTTGCGTCCATAGCTGAGCCAGGAACCGGGCAGGGAATCATCCGCGACGCTGCCGGCGTTACGCAGCACCTTTCCGTCAACGTTGATCGGCTTCGTGGTGTTTTGCGCCGGCAGGTACGTGCCTCCGGCAACCGTCAGGATTGCTATCACGAGGGCGGCGCGCTTTAAGATCATCCGATCAAAAATATCACGCGCGGGGACCTACCGGTTGCGTTGCGGCCACGCAGCCGATAGCCTTGAAAGATCGTCCATGCAGACTTTTCGAAACGTTGTACAGTTTGTTGGCCGCGCGCTATTTATTGCGGCCGGTATCGGGCTTGCCATAGCCGGAGATTCTGGGAACAAAGAGCCAATCCGCTTAGCTCAGGAGACCTGCGCGAGCCTGCAGGGATTCTCCATTCCTGCTTCTGCTATTGGCCTGCCGAACGGGGGCGCCGTCGTCGAGACTGCGGCGATTAT
>PKZC01000110.1 GCA_003132905.1 Bryobacterales bacterium
ACCGCGTTTTTACACGGCCTGGTTCACAAGCAGACATTTCGCAATCGCTGCGGACCAATTCGGCCCTCGCGCAGCCCGTTGTCCGTTGTTGGTCCGATAGCGTCCCAAATGTTGGGGCGCAGCGAATGCCGCGAAGTGCCAATAAGCGACGGGGCTCAGCAACTCCGTTTAGTCGGCCGCAAACACCTCGTGCCGTTTGCCGGTCAAGTCGTCGGCGGAGTTCGGCTTATCCTGTGGGAGCACGACGCTCAATTTGCAGACGAGCCCGCTCGGTTCGATTGGGCGGCAATCCACCGGGCAATGGGCGGCCAGTGCTCCTTCAATGTGCGCGCTCCCATGAATAAGCCGATATGACCGCCCGGCACGGTCTTCTGAACGAGGCGATCCTTCGGCGTCCCGAGATACTTGGCGGCACCGAGGACCTGCTCGGGTGTTGTAATGTCGTCGCTCGCGCCGGCCAGCAGATAGGCCGGGCATGTGACGTTGCAAAGATTGAGTTTGCGACCCAGTCCGATGAACTCGCCCTTGGCAAGCCGGTTCTCTTTGAACAGCTGGGTAATCACCTGCAGGTACCAGCGTCCCGGCAGATCGATCGGGTTTTCATACCAGCTATTGAACGTCTCCTCCTTGGCCAAATAGGCGGGATCGTCGATGTGTTCATACAGATCGATCTGGTCCTGGACGTAGTGCTGTTCGGGATGCATATTTTTCCAGCCCTGCAGCATATATTTTCCCCTCATCAGACCACCGCCGAGAGCCACCAATTCCTCGTAGAACGATGCAGGGGATTCGTGAACCATGCGTTTGATAGCCCCGTTGCCGGCATCAGTGTCGATGGGCGCACCCGCGAGCACCAGTGAATTTACTTTATCGGGGAATCGCGCCGCCACCANNGATTCACGCGTCCACCGAGGTCGTCGATCGCAATAATCACTTCATCAAGGTAGTTATCGATCTCAAGATCTTTCATGTCCTCGGTCGCCGACTTCCAGTCGGTCAAGGCAACGTGGCCAATTCCATTGGCCAGCAGAGTCTCAACCAGGCTCTGGCCTNNATCATAGCCGTGTGACCGGCATGGGGAGCATCGACGAGCGTAGGAAGCCCGCCCGGTTTGCCGTAATCGCGCAGCACCATGGTCCGCAGGTCGATGCGAATTTGATTTGGGGTGGCAAGCTTGGGGCGTAACTCGTCGTGGATCTTGATTGCTTCCTCAGCGAATTTGACGTTCTTGGCATAAAGCTCGGTTCCCTCCTCCATCATGGCTGCCGCCATCGCCATCGGCCAGAATGCCGGCACGCTCATTAAAGACAGTTCGGAGGATTTGACAGACGGCTTCTTCGACATGATTCTTCCACCTATTGCTGAATTGGGTCGCTCTCAGGCATCTAACCCGGGCGCGTGCCTCCGTTGCCTTCGTTTGCGCGTTCTAGATCCCATACCGATACTACAGATCTCACTTCACGAGTCGCTCGCGGATCGACTGCAATTCCTTTCGGCGCTTTGCGCTCGTTTTGGGATAAGCCATTTTAAGGCCTTCGAACGTATCGATAACAATTTGGGACACAATCAGCCGGGCATTCTCTTTGTCGTCGGCGGGAACGACATACCAAGGCGTATGATGGGTGCTTGTCGCACTGAGACATTCCTCAAACGCCTTCATGTATTGCGTCCAAAATTTCCGCTCCGCGATATCCGCAAGGCTGAATTTCCAATTTTTGTCCGGCTCGTCGATACGCGCCAGAAAGCGCTTTCGCTGCTCCTCCTTCGATAGGTGGAGGTAGAACTTGACGATGCGGGTTCCGTTGGCGTGGAGATGCTTCTCCAAATCCACGATCGAACGATACCTGTCGTGCCAGATTTTCCTGTCGTGATGGGGGGTGTCCGGGATCGCTTCGCTGCGAAGAATCTCGGGATGCACACGGACGATCAGCACTTCCTCGTNNACCCCGGACATCACATGCCGGATGGCGCCATCTTTTCCCGCCGCATCCATCGCCTGAAAGATCAGCAGGACAGCATGGCGGTTGGATGCGTAGAGAAGCTGCTGTTGTAAACTTAGTTGTGCAACGTGTTCTTCCAATAGCTTTTTATACTGCTCCTTCGACTTGTATACGGGCTTCACGATCGTCGGCCACTTCTTGAGATTGATCTTATCTCCTTCCCGCACGCGAAAGTCTTTGGAGTCTATTTTCATCTTCTTCCTTTCGGTCGTGCTGGCCGCATGTGCCGCGTCGATTCATTTTCGCGGCGGCGTTGCCGCAACATTCATCAGCTCACTTAGCGGCCTGCGGCGTCGAATCGGACGGCGTCTTGGCTCTGGCTTCACGCTTAGGCTCGGCGTCGGGCTTAGGCTCGGCTTTGGCTGCCGGATTGCGCTCAACTTTGACCGGATCAAGGAACCGGTACGCGAGCAGTTTCACGCGGTCGTTCACGAGGAACCAGGTAAGCGCATAGCCCCAGACGAACAGGGCCCAACCCCAGCCGAGGGGCGTCATGAACAGCCCGTAAACCGCAATCAGGGTCGCCACAATTTGTGTGCCGAGCACCGCGCCCCATAAGATCCGCGCCGGGTGTATCGACCAGAACGGGCCGCGCGTGCGCG
>PKZC01000193.1 GCA_003132905.1 Bryobacterales bacterium
CGTAGGGGCGCGAGGCGCGCTTAGGATCGTCATTGAAACCGGTCGACAGCGCACGCAACGCCGCAAAGCCGGCCAGCGCAATGCGATTGACCGGGGATTCCGTGCCGCCCGCCACCATCACGTCGGCATCGCCGAGCGCGAAGTAAAGTCCCTCCAGCTTGCCACCCACCGAGGTGAGCGCATCCTTGATCAGCGTCTGCCGGCCCGTGGCCTTATCCTTCGCTAGTCCGCGCACGCCTTCGGCGGAGTAGGTTGCTTCAATCAGAAACTTCGGCATAGTGAACCTCCTGTTCGCCGCTAATGATATATCATTGGCGAATCGCGGGGAAGCAAGCTCTATGAAGCGCAGCACAGATCGAATTCTGACCACTCACTGCGGCAGTCTGCCGCGTCCCACGGAATTACTGGATTTGATGAAGGCGAAGATCCAGGGCTCGCCTTACGATCGCGATGTTTATGCCGCGAGTGTTCGCAGCGCGGTAGCCGATGTTGTCCGCCAACAGATGGAGTGCGGCATTGATATCCCCACCGACGGTGAGCAAAGCAAGCCTGGTTTCTTCGCATATGTCAACGAGAGGCTGGCGGGTTTTGAAGCCAGGCCCGGTCCGCGAACTGCGATGTTCCAGACCGAAGTGGAAGCGTTCCCGGAGTATTACAAACAATACTTCAGCACTGCGATGCTGGGCGTCACTCTTGCTCCCCTAGTTCCGTTTGTGTGCACGGGCCCGGTGTCCTATCGAGGACAGGAGGCCGTGCAGCGCGATATTGAAAATCTCAAGGCGGCGCTGCGGGGATATGAGCCCGCGGACGTGTTTATGCCGGCGGTGGCGCCGAGCGGCGTGGGCAAGAACGAGTATTACGGCAGCGACAAAGAATACATGCACGCCGTGGCGGAGGCGCTGAGCAATGAATACCGGGCTATCGTCGATGCCGGTTTCCTGCTACAAATTGACGATCCGTTCTTGACCGAGCTCTATAGCTACTCGCCGCTGAGCGCAGCCGAGAAAAAGAACATGGCGGAAAACTACCTTGAAGCGGTGAACCATGGCTTGCGAGGAATTCCAGCGGAGAAAGTCCGCTTCCACACCTGCTACGGGATCAACGAGGGACCACGCGTGCACGACGCGCCGCTAAAAGACATGCTGCCGGTGATTCTACAGGTGAACGCGGGCGCCTATTCGTTTGAGGCCGCGAATGCCCGGCATGAGCACGAATATCATGTCTGGGAAAACGTGAAGCTGCCGGATGGCAAGGTCATTATCCCGGGTGTTGTCACTCACGCGAGCAATATTGTGGAACATCCTGAGCTAATCGCCGAGCGCATCGTCCGCTTCGCCCGCCTGGTAGGACGCGAGAACGTGATCGCCGGCACTGATTGCGGCTTCTCTTCCCAGGCGACTTATCAGCCCGAAATCCATCCGACGGTGATGTGGGCCAAATTCCGAGCCATGGCCGATGGCGCAAAGCTGGCCACCCAGCAGCTTTGGCGAGCCTAGCCCCTCACCCAAATTAAAACTGCCGTCAGGGACAAGGCAAACACGATGATCGCGATCATCCAAAAAGATGCCCTGATGTGCTGAGGATTGGAATTTCCCTTATTTCGCGGATCGCTCTGTACTGAGCTTCGTTCTTCTTCCGTTCGCATATTGTCATTGCTGTAGCACGCAAGCAGCCACCATGCGGGGCTCGCGCAAGAATTTCCATGGAATCTTCACAAGCTATAAGAAATACAGGTTTGCTTTACCCGCAAGTTACAAGATTACGAGGAATCCAGCTTGGCCCCCGGAATGCTTGTAGTGTCGCGGTTATGTAACTTCGACCAAAGGACAAACTATGAAATTGTACAAAATTGGTGTAAGTTGCTTCGTGGTGGCGGTGGGCTTCACTTTCGTGGGATGCTCTTCCACTTCTAAGTCGCCTGATGTTTCCGATAGCATCCGTAAGTCGCTTGACCAACCCAACCTCAAAGATGTGTCGGTCAGCCAGGATCGCGACAAGGGTATCGTTACCTTGAAGGGCCATGTATCCGCGGACGGCGACAAAGCGCAGGCCGAATCCATTGCCCGGTCCATCGCGGGCGGACAAGTGGTTTCCGATGAAATTGCGGTTCTGCCGCCCGGAGTGGAGCGAGAAGCAAAAGACGTCAATTCCGACCTGGACGAGGCGATCGATAAGAACCTGGACGCCGCCTTCATTCAAAACGGGTGGAAGGACGGAATCAAACACAGCGTCAAGAACGGCGTGGTTACGTTGGACGGGAATGTAGGCAGTGAGAGCAGCCGAGCTCAGGCTCAGGGTGTAGCTGCGGCGGTTCCTAATGTTCGCCAGGTAGTGAACGAGCTCCAAGTGAAAGATCAAAAGGCGACCTCCTCGAATTGAAAAGGGCGTGGTCAGCGAGATCGGATATTACTCATTGGGGCTGAGACTTCGCGACGGCGCAAAGTGCCGTACTGTAGTTAGAGAACCTAACGACGATCATGAGCCTCTTTGGAAAAAAGCAAACTGACACTGCCTCTGTGACCTACATCTCCGATGCGGGCGCTACTCATCAAGTCTCTGTACCAATCGGCGATTCGGTGATGGAAGGCGCCATTAAAAATGGGATCGAAGGCATTGTGGCCGAGTGTGGAGGCGCCTGCCAATGCGCCACTTGCCACGTGTATGTCGACGAGGCATTTCTCGGTCTCCTAAGTCCTAGGCAGGACGATGAGGACGCTATGCTCGACACAACGGCCTCGGAGCGTCGGCCGAATAGCCGTCTGGGCTGCCAGATACCGGTAACGAAGGAACTCAACGGCCTGATCGTACACACGCCTCCTACCCAGCAATGATGGCCTTGGTCTAGAACAATGCCTGCGGGTGGCGTAGTTATCGTCGGAGCTGGCCAAGCCGGCTTTCAGGTTGCGGCGTCGCTGCGCATGGAAGGCTACGACGGCGCCATCACCCTGATTGGCGACGAGCCGAATCTCCCCTACCAGCGCCCTCCGCTTTCCAAGGGCTTCATGGCCGGCAAGCAGGATATCGAAGACACTGCCTTGCGGCCCTCGGCCTTTTATGAGAGCCATCGCATCGATCTGATGATGGGCGCGAAGGTAACTGAGATCGACCGCGTCGCCCGCGCAGTGCGTCTTGCATCGGGCCGTCACGTTTCATATGAGGCGCTAGTACTCGCGGTGGGGGCGCGCAATCGAACGCTGCCCATAGAGCGCGCCGATTTGGATGGCATCTGCTACCTACGCAGCGATGTGGAGGCGGTCGACATCCGGCAGCGCCTGGAGGATGCGCGGGATGTCGTGGTGATCGGCGGAGGGTTCATCGGCCTGGAACTGGCGGCGGCCGCGACTACGCTAGGGAAATCGGTTCGCGTGCTGGAACTTCAGTCGAGGCTCATGCCCAGGGTGGTTTCGCCCCTACTCTCCGATTTTTATCGCGATGTTCACACGAGTCAGGGCGTGCAGATCTCGCTTGGTGTCGCGCTTTCAGACGTTGTTGGCGATCATGGAAAGGTGAGCGGGATTGTCCTGAGCGATGGCTCCGTTTGCCCAGCGGACCTCGTGCTGGTAGGCATCGGCGTTGTTCCGAATACTGAATTGGCTCTCGATGCAGGACTCANNACTGTCTCGAACGGCATCGTGGTGGATGAGTATTTGCGGACCGAAGATGAGAGCGTGTACGCCCTCGGCGACTGCGCCAATCATCCCAATCCTTTTGCCACTGGGCGCGTGCGGATCGAATCCGTGCAGAATGCCGTCGACCAGGCGAAATGCATCGCGGCTGCCATCGTGGGCCGCTCTGAAAATTACTCCGCCGTGCCCTGGTTTTGGACGGACCAGTTCGACATCAAGCTTCAAATGGCTGGGCTGTCTGGTGGCTACGGGCAGGTGGTCACGCGTGGCGACCCCGAGAGCCGCAAGTTTTCCGTTTTCTATTTTAGGGACGGTCGATTGGCTGCCGTGGATTCCGTTAACCGCCCCGCTGACCACTTGGCCGCGCGAAAGCTGATCGGGGCTAGGACAGCGATAACGCCCGCGCAGGCCGCCGATCCCGGTGTGGATTTGAAGATGCAAGCAGTCAAGGAGTAATAGCATTATGGCGGCAACAGTCTCGGACGCCTTGGTTTTCTTCGGTGCCACGGGCGATCTGGCTTATAAACAGATTTTTCCCGCTCTGCAGGCGCTCGTGAAACGCCACAACCTGAATATTCCCATCATCGGCGTGGCCAAGGCCGGCTGGAGCCTGGATCAGCTGAAAGCGCGCGCTCTTGATAGCGTCACCAAACACGGCGGTGTGGATGAAGCGGCCTTCGCGAAATTGTTGTCCTTGCTGCAGTATGTGGATGGTGACTATCGCGAGCCGGGAACTTACACTCAGTTGAAGAAACTGCTCGGCGGCGCGCGCCATCCGCTGCACTATCTGGCAATCCCACCCAGCATGTTCGGTCCGGTGGCCGAAGGGCTAGCTCAATCCGGATGCGCCACTGACGCACGCGTGGTGGTGGAAAAACCATTTGGACGGGATCTGGAATCCGCGAAGGAGCTCGATCGTATTCTGCACCGCTTCTTTCCGGAGCCGGCCATCTTTCGTATCGACCATTTTCTCGGCAAAGAACCGGTACAGAATATTCTCTATACCCGTTTTGCCAACCTCTTCTTCGAACCGATCTGGAATCGCACCTACATCCGCTCGGTCCAGATCACGCTGGCCGAAAATTTTGGCGTCGAAGGCCGGGGAAAGTTTTACGAAGAAGCGGGCGCAATTCGGGACGTCATTCAAAACGACTTGTTTCAGGTGCTGGCCTGTCTTGCGATGGATGCGCCTACGGGTGAGGAATGCGATGCGATCCGGGATGAGAAGACTCGAATTCTGAAAGCGGTAAAGCCATTGGCCCTATCCGATGTGGTGCGCGGTCAATTCAAAGGCTACCGGAAAGAAGGGGGCGTGGCCCCGGATTCGAAAGTTGAGACCTACGCCGCTGTCAGGCTTTTCATAGACACCTGGCCATGGGCTGGCGTCCCGTTCTTTCTGCGAGCAGGCAAGTGCCTGCCGGTGACTATGAACGAAGTGGTGGTCAACTTCAAGCGTCCACCGCGCGCCACTTTCAGTGAGAAGACGCCGGGTGCGCCGAATCACTTCCGTTTGCGCTTGAGTCCCGAGGTGATCATCGCGTTCGGTATGCGCGTAAAAACGCCAGGCGAACTGATGCAGGGGGAAGACGCGGAGTTGATCGCGAACCATCAGGAGCCGGACGAGATGAGCCCCTACGAAAGGTTGCTCGGAGACGCCTTGCACGGAGACCCTTCGCTTTTTACCCAGGTCCAGTCCATTGAGGCGCAGTGGAGAATAGTGCAGCCGATACTGGGCGACACGACTTCCCTCTTCGAATATGAGCCGAATACATGGGGGCCGACGGAAGCCGACGCGATGATCGAAGACTTCGGCGGGTGGGCGAACCCGACTTCATAACGGCTCATCCCCGTACCGCAATCACAGCGTTCCGGGCGAGTACCTACAGTTGATAGAATCGAGTCTTGGATTATCTGAAAATGATGTCTCGGGGGCTGCTTCTTGCGGCTGCTCTTCTTCCGATTGGCGCGCACGCGCAATGGCTCAACTATCCGCCGGCCGGCACGCCGATGAAAGACGGACAACCGGATCTCGCCGCGCCTGCGCCACGCGGTGCGGACGGCAAGCCGGATCTGACCGGGGTCTGGCAGCATGAGCGCACTCCGATAGCGGAATTCAAACGCATGCTAGGCCCGCGGTACGAGGTGGAGTCGCAATCTGCGCTGCTTGGGATGGAGCTCGAAGTGGTGCACAAGTACGGGCTCAATATCCTGATGGATTTAAAGCCTGGAGAATCCATTCTGCGGCCCGCAGGAGAAGCGGCCATGAAGCGGCGCGCCGCTGAGCAGAAGGTTGACAATGTTTGCCATGGCGAATATGGCTGGCCGGTGGCAGGGCTGCTTGCCGAACCATTCAAAATCGTGCAGGCCCCCAAAGAGACGATGATTCTCTACGAAGTCGACGGCCTTCACCGCCAGATCTTCACGGATGGACGCGAATTTCCCGCTACGTGGGAATTTCCGGCATATCTTGGATATTCCATCGGCCGCTGGGAGGGCGACACGTTCGTCGTCGAGACGCGCGGATTCAACGACCGCACGCCGGTGGACGGCATGGGGCATCCCCGCAGTGAAGCCATGCATGTTACGGAGCGCTACCACCGGCGCGATTTCGGACATCTGGATACCGAGGTGATGTTCGATGATCCCGAGCTGTACACCCGGCCGTTCACGGTCAAGATTGGCTACAACCTAATTGCAAACAACGACATCTTTGAAATGTTCTGCACGCAAAACGAGAAGGATCGCGCCCACATGGTGAAGTAAGAGCGACGTTCCTTCCAACAGGAGGGACTCAGCCGCGCGGTTGCCGCTTGCGTTGGCGCTTCTTTGCTGGGATTGCCGTTCGCCCCGTCGAGGTTGCGTCAGGCGCTGAATTCAGCAGATGCGCGAAGAACGATGCCGCGCTTCCGCCGTCGGCGAGGTAGTCGATAAAATTCCGCCGATGGCGTTCCCAGTCTGGCCATCCTACGGCCTTTGCTAACGCCTGCCAGAAGGCACTGTCGATCGCCAGGTGCAGGACCAGGATTTCACGTGTAAGCTCGTTTTCGGGCGGGTTCATGCTCCACCCGGACCCGGCGGCACGCCGAGTGGCGTTCCGTATGGGGCTGTCGGATTCCTCAACTGTCATTGTTGAAGCGCTGTGTCGGGAAGAAGGTCTAGTAGACATATTACCTTTCTAACGTTTGGGACGGGCCGGCGTATAAAGGGTTTCAGGAGAAGGCCTTGCCCAAAATCAAGAAAAGTACCACTCGAAGCTTAAGCCGCTGCGCTGTCGTAAGTTGCGCGCGTCCCCTCCTTTAGCGTTTGACACCGATGTCGTCCCGGAGTAGCTTCTTAGGGTGCCTTTCAGCAAAGCCCTCAGCCTTGCGGTTCTCCTCCTGGCGCCGTCAGCACTCTGGGCGCAATGGCCTGCTTATCCGACCGCGGGAGTTCCGAAGACGTCTGACGGAAAGCCGGACCTAACCGGGCCCGCGCCGAAGACCGCAGATGGCAAGCCAGACCTTTCCGGGATCTGGAAGTTCGTCGATAGCCCAGATGCACGTCCGGGAACACCGCCTCCGGCAGGGGCCAGATCGCCTGGCATCGGCGTGCGCATTCCCGGCCTACTTCAGTTCTTTGATATCGGCTCAACGCTCAAGGACGGCCTTCCGTTCCAGCCCTGGGCGGCGGACCTTCGCAGCCGTCGCGTTGCGGAGAACAACAAGGACAATCCCGATGCCCACTGTTTGCCGATCGGCCTGGTGCAACTGCATACGCATCCCGAGCCGCGAAAGATCATTCAGACTCCGGGACTGATTGTGATTTTATACGAAGCGAACGCAGGCGTACGGCAGATCTTTACCGACGGGCGGCCCTTGCCGGGGAACGATGCAGAACCGTGGTGGTACGGCTACTCCACTGGCAAATGGGATGGAGACACGCTGGTCGTTCAGAGCGGCGGCTTTCGTGATGATGTGTGGCTGGATGTGGAGGGCAGTCCGCTCACAGAGGCTGGGAAAATGACGGAGCGGTTCCGGCGGGTGAATTACGGCAAGATGGAAATCGCAATCACAGTAGATGATCCGAAAGCTTACACCAGGCCGTGGACAGTCAAAGTGAATCAACGCCTGATGCTCGATACGGAGTTAATCGAGTTCGTGTGTCAGGAAAACGAAAAAGATGCGGTGCATCTGAAGTAAAAGTTCAGGCCAGCAAGTACAGTTCAGGAGAGTTCAGACAATTCCTTGAACTCGCCATTACTATCGCCCAGCTTCTCGGCTGGCACGCCAAGTTTATTCAGCAAGGTCAACTGGAGGTTGGTGAGCGGCGTGTGTTCCGGATAGACGAGGTGACGTCCGCCCTTCAGGGTTCCGCTGCCTCCACCCACCAGAAAAGTTGGGAGCGGGCCGTGGGTGTGCCGATCGCTGTTACTGATACCCGAGCCGAAAAGAAGGATGACATGATCCAGCAGCGAGCCATCGCCATCCGGAGTTTTGCGTAACTTTTCGACATACTCGGCGAACAACGCAATGTGGTAGCGCTGGATTTTGGCGCATTTATCCATCTTTTCCGGATTGCCCTGATGGTGCGTCAGCGGATGGTGCGGCTCTGGCACGCCGATCTGGGGATAGGGTCTGCCCGTCTGCTCGCGGCCGTACATAAATGTGGTCACTCGCGTCAGGTCGGATTGGTAGGCCAGCAGTTGCAAGTCGTACAACAACCGGACTTGGTCTTCAAACTTGTCCGGGATGCCGGCGGGCTGAGCCACGTCGGGCAATTCTTTGGAACTCTGCTCTTCCGCTTTCTGAATTCGCCTCTCCACATCCCGGAGCGACGCCAGATAATCGTTCACTTTGCGATTGTCGGCGGCGCCGAGTTGGCGCTGCAATTGATTTACGCGATCGTTCACGGAATCGAGCAGGCTCTTATCCTGACTCAGGCGTGCCGCGCGCACGCGAGGGTCGGTGCTGTCGCTCGATCCGAACATCCGCTCGAAAAGCACGCGCGGGTTGTTTTCGGCCATCAACGGCAGGGTCGGCGTCAGCCACGAGAGCGTGCTGCTGTACGCGCAACTATAGCCCAGATCGCAGGAACCCAACAGGCTGTTTTCATCAGCGGTCATTTGCAATGAGGAAAGCTGGGTCTCGCGCTCGAAGGCCTTGGCCGCGATCTGGTCCATCGAAATCGCATTCTCGACATTGCTGTCCGACTTCTTCACGTGCACGCCCGTAAGGAATGAGCCGCAAGCGCGGGAGTGATCGCCGCCGCCATCGCCGAGCGCCTCCGCCGGATCGCAGAACAGGCCCGTGATGACGGTCACTTGGTCCTTAAACGGTTCGAGTCCTTTTAATGTGGGCGAGAGCTCAAAGTCAGAACCGACGCCCTTGGGCAACCATTGATCGTAGATGACGCCGTTCGGATGATAGACGACGCCCAGGCGCCGCACAGGCTTGGTGGAAGCGGCTGACGCGAAGGCCGGAATCATGGAGTCGAGCAACGGCAGTGCCACTACGGCACCTGCGGCGCGCAAAACTGTGCGGCGCGAGATCGCCTTCTTCGTTACGAACATGGTCTTATATTCCTCACTTGCTGGCAACGCTTCCCGCCGGGACCGCTGACCGGCCAGCGGTTCTCATCTGAAA
Source organism: Bryobacterales bacterium (assembly GCA_003132905.1). The sequence goes on from PKZC01000193.1 coordinate 9,248, forward strand.
GGGCGCACTCTTAACAATCCCTAGAATAATGGATGACCAACGGTCGCCATCGGCATCGGCGGCGCGATCAATGGCGCGTACCGTGGGAGCGTCGTAATACTCCAGTCCACGGCCCAGAGCGTACGTCAGCAGTTTGTCGGTCACCGTTTTCACAAACATCGTTTTCTGCGCCATCAGGGCCTGCCGCAATTCCCGCGGACCCTCCACCTTTGTACCGTCCAACAAAACGCCGGACGCGTCGATGGCGTTGCCTGCGTCCGATGTGCGCCAGTGCCCGATGGCATCGAAATTTTCCAGGCTCAACCCCAGCGGATCCATACGCGCGTGGCAACTCGCGCAAGCCGGATTGGCGCGGTGCAGCTCCAGCATTTGGCGGACGGACAAAGACTTGCCATCTTTGTTGCTCGATTCGAGCGAAGGCACGTTGGGCGGAGGCGCGGGAGGCGGCGCGGAGAGGATATTTTCCAGCACCCATTTGCCTCGGATGGTCGGCGCAGTGCGCGTTGTGTAAGAGGTGACCGCCAGTATGCTGGCCTTGCCCAGCAGGCCAAAGCGGTTCTCATCGGTGAGTATTACGCGGCGGAAGTGGCTGCCGTAGACGCCGGGAATTCCATAATGGTGCGCCAACTGTTCGTTGAGAAAAGTCTCATTGGACGTTAACAGGTCGGCGACACTCGCGTTCTCTTTCAGTTGAGCGTCGAGAAACAGCTCCGTCTCGGTGACGAACGCGGAACGCAGATTGTCGTCGAAGAATGGGAACTTTGTACCGTCTGGATTGAGNNGCCATACGTTACGAATTTCGAGCCAGTCCGAGAAGAAATTTTCAATCAACGAACTACGCGCGCGAGTATCGGCGAACATGCGCGAGACTTGTTGCTCCAGAACCGCCGGCTCATGCAATTTCCCGCTGATTGCCAGGTCGAGAAGGGTTTCGTCCGGGATGCTGCTCCACAAAAAGAACGNNGGAATGCTGCTCCACAAAAAGAACGATAGTCGCGAAGCCAGATCGACATCGGAAATGCGATATTTTGCACCCGGAACGACACCCGAGGGATCGGCCTCGATGCGGAACAGAAAGTCGGGGCTCACCAGCACGCGCTCCAGCGCGGCGCGAATGCCATCGTCGAAGGTGCCGGACTGGCGACCGCGTTTATAGAAGGCGAGCAGCGTCTGCACATCATCGTCGTTGGCAGAACGCCGATAGGCACGTCGCGCGAGCCGCGATAGGATTTTCGTCGCGCAGGCGGTTTCTTCGGACGCGTTTGCGGGGTGGCATACGAAGATGAGATCGCGGCTGGGAGAATCGGCCGGTACCTGCGCTCCATAGGGACCGCCGATCCACAACGCTGCAATGGCAATCGGCGACGTACCGTTGTCGGATGCGCGGCTGAAAAGCGGAAGGCGGTCGGGGCCGGGGCCCTCGGGCTCCGCGTCGTCGGTCTTGAGCATGGTGGCCATCACCTGATGCAGCCCCGCCTTCACCGGTACGCGCACCTGTAGCGCCTCATCACCGTCGTATATAAACGTTTTCGAGTGCGATTTTTCTCCACCCAGCGTGGTTTGCCAAACTCGCTTGCCGTCCACGCGAATTTCAAACTGGTTGGGGACGTTCAGTCCGCGGATTTCGCTGTCCCAAGCCCGCTGCAAACGAAGCTTGAGAACATATTCGCCGTCCACCGGAAAATAGTGGCGTGCGGCGACCCCACCTTTCGATCCCAGCGGAAAGTCTTCACCCAGACGGTCCACCTGGCGAAGATAAGTTTGGTCGTTCGCATTGTCCTTGAGCGCGCCATAGCGCACGAATCTCGGCGGGATCGTGGAATCACCTACGGCTTGGCGCGCAATGGCCGCTGCCGCGGATACGTATCGATCCAGCAAGGCCGGTTGCATCGAAAGCGCCTCGGCATTGTTCTCGAAACCGAACGCCTGTTCATCGGGCGGCAATATCTGTTTCGGGTCCACTTCCACCGCGATCAGATCGCGCACTGCGTTGGCGTATTCACGACGATTGAGACGATGCAGGCTAGCGGAGCGGCCGGGATTCACATGAGCCGCGGCAGCGCGGTCAATTTCCGATTCCAGCCAAGCGGCAACCTTATCGTAGGTGGCGTTGTCGGGGCGGGGAAGTTTCGGGGGCGGCATCGCTCGGCTGCGCAGCTTCACAATCACCTTTTCCCAAGTCTCTTGCGAGTTGTAGGGATTGTCAGCGTCGATTCGATCTAGCGCCAGGCCCGCGGTCTTCAGCTTCTCGTTGTGACACGAGACGCAGTACTTGTTCGCCAGTTCGCGCGCGGGATTGTCCGTCGCGGCATTTGCCGCCACAGCGAAAATCGCGAAACCGGCGACGTTGAAACACCCGATGAAATAACGGCCGTGTCTCATTGCTCGGCCCTGCACTTATTCTGGGCCTCGCAGGGGTGCCCTAACTTAGGATCGGCACCATGCTTTTCCAGTAGCTCGGCGCCTTCCTTGTTATAGAGGACGCCGCCCAGCCGGTCGCCGTCGCCGTGTGCCGCAAGGTAGGGAGTGACGCCAGCCTTGCTGACCGCATTCACGTTGACACCTAGATCGATCAATTGCGCTAGCAGTTTATTCCACCCGCGATAGCCCGGGCCGAACAAAGCGTTCTCGCCAAATGTTGTTTCGCCCTTCGGGTCGACGCCCAGATCCAACATCAGCTTTACCGTCGCCAGCGCTTGAGCCTCTGTGACGGTGTCCTCTCCGATGGAATGGTTCAAACCCGCCGCGGCCATGATGGCCGACGCATTCGACGCGGTGAGTATTTTGGGATCGGCGCCGGCGTCCAGCAGAATGTGCATCATCTCAATGTCATTGGCCGAGGCGGCGAGCAGGACAGGCGTGGCGCCGGTTGCATCCAGGTATCCGCCCGCGAACTGCGGCTGCGGTTTCGTCATGCGCGCGTTCACGTTTGCACCGTGTGCCAGCAGGGCTTTCACCAGCCGCAGCTTGGCTTGGCGATCCGGAATGCCTGCCATGGGGTCGTCGAATCCGTACACCGGATTCGCGGTGAAGCTTTCCCACTGGCTGGAGGCCCAATGCAGGGGAGTAAGCCCGCCGGCGATATTGTTGGGATCGGCGCCATGATCCAGCAGATAGAGCGCCAGGTCCACTTGGCCGCGCACGACGGCCACTAGCAAAGGAGTGTAGCCCAGGGTGCCGGCCGTCTTCGCAATGCCTAGCTGAGAAGTGACACGGTTTGCCGCGCCCTCCGCATGCGTCAGGATGTTGACGTCCACTCCGGCGGCCAGCAACAGTTTTACGCTTTCCAGGTCGCCAACGCGCGCAGAAAAATGAATCGCCGTGAAGCCCTGTTTGGAATTGGTCGTCAGATCCGCATGCGCGTCGATGAACGCCTTCACCACATCGGGATGACGCTCTGCCGCGGCCCACATCAACGCTGTCTGATTTTGCGCGGGCTCTTTCGCGTTGACCGCCGCACCGTACTCAATCAGCATGCGAACCGCGTCCGCGCTGCCGGTCTTCGCGCAGGTCAGCAGCGGAGCTTCGCCAGTGGCCACCGGCGTATTCGGATTGGCGCCCGATTTTAAGAGCGACCGCACCAACGCGGAATTTCCGTTGGTGCAGGCTTCCGAGAGCGGCGTCATTTTGAACTCATTTGCGGCGTTGGCGTCGGCACCGGCGGCGAGCAGCAGATTCGCGGATTCCAGATCGTTCCAATGCGCCAGCCAAAGCAGGGCCGTCGAGCCGTCGCTGGCCCGGACATCGACATTCACCTTTTGAGTCAGCAGCGTACGAACGGCCTTTTGGTCTTGGTTTCTGGCCGCCTCCACCAGTCGCGAATCGGGTGTTTCCGACGCGCTAGCCAATGCGGCGAAACCAGACGCCATGAGCAACAATGCCATCGCGGTTACCCAGGAGTTCCTGTCGACGTGATCCAACATACCTCGCCCTCTCAAAAGGCCAACGAATCCGCTGGCAAGGCCATTATATGAGATTTGATCGTTCAGCGAAGATCCACAAGGAGTTACGAGTATGGACCGCCACGCTATGATGGTCGCAATGCAGTCGATCGAGATTGACCCTGAGCTGAACCGCCTTGCTCTCGCCGAAGCCGCCCAACAATATCCCGAGTTCGCCGAGCACGCCTTGCGCGTCATTGCACGACCGCTTTTCAGAGGATTCGCCTGGCAACTGGAGTGGAAGGGAGCGCCCCCATCCGGCCAACAAGCGTGGGAGTTTCAAAACACGGCGATTCGGGCTTACAAAAGACTGGCGAGCATTACGGACTAATGCAGGTCCTATTTTCTGACATATCATTTCCTGACATATCCGGCCGCGGCGGAGCGAATGCCGCCCTGGCGATGCGCTTCCTCCGATAACGCGTGAACTCCGCTGGCATCCACCCAGCGATTGTAGAAGTTGAAGAGCGCGCACACAGTGATGGCGTAATAAATCGCATCGTCGTCCCAGCCCACCGCGTGCAAAGGTTCCATGTCGAGCGGTGTGATACTACGTGAGCAACTATTCACCAGGTTGACGAAGCGAAAGAGCGCCTTTTCTTTTTCCGTCAGCCCGGATGTTTCTAAATCGCGAATCACGCCGGAGATGAACTCTTCGGCGTCCAGGTCCCCGTCAGATGCCTGTTTCAACAGAACAGCCGCGACCGCGGCGTGGGACTTCAGTCAAAATGGACAATCGTTGCGGGCCGAGGTGAAAGCAGCTATTAATTCCCGAATCCAAGGACTGAGCGGAGCCGGCTCGCGCATAATCTCTTGCGTGAAGCGCGCAAGATGATCGGTCGCCTGCGGTTTAAAGGCGAACAGGTGCCAGATTTGCGAGTACTCGGTGCCCGCGGCTTGCATGACGCGCAGTGCGTCGGCATATGGTCCTGGCTGCGGATTATTCTCGACGCCGGGAAGGAACATTGGCTCCATTTTGGAGGATGTTGTATCGCTCATGGCGCGCTTGGAGCTTCGTGTAGTATACAGCTATCATGTGCTGGGCCGACAGGGGACGGTTGCAGTGGGGATTTATTGCGCTTGCCATGCTGGGGGCCGGCTGTTCCAAACCACCGGATGAGAACCTACTGGACCAGCACCGCAACCTCGGTAAAGCGTTCTACGAGAATCCCACCACTCAACAGGAAGCGGTCCGGGAATTTCAGCAGGTGCTCGAAATGGCGCCCAATTCCGCACGCGACAAACTGAATTACGCGCTGGCGTTGCTTAAGGTGCAAGGGCGGGAAGAGGAAGCGATAAAGCTCTTGCAAGAGGTGCAGCGCCAGGATCCTTCACTGCCGCACACGTGGTTCAACCTCGGGATCTACTATAAGCATCAGGGCGACACCCAGCAAGCGCTCGTTCAATTCGAGGGGATGCTCGCTCGAACGCCGGACGAGGCGATTGCGCATTATCAACTGGGCACGCTGTACAACCAAGTGAACCGGCGCAATGAAGCGCAGGCTCAATTCGAAAAGGCTGCCGAGCTTGATCCGTTGCTGGCGGCCGCGCGGTTCCAACTTTACAACCTGCATCGGCTTGCAGGAAACGCCGAGCAGGCGAACCGCTATCTCGCCGATTTCGAGCGTATCCAGAAGTTGCAGAAAAGCTGGGTGATCCCGGAGAACGTCGAGTGGTGCAACTATGCGGAAATCTACGATCCGCCGGAGGTTCGCGCGGAATCGGCCGTTCCGCCGGAGCCGAAGTTCGCCGACACCCGGCTCGACGGAACGGTGGATCCAACAACCGCCGGCCTGACCTTAATCGACTCCATTGGTATCGGACAGACCGATCTTCTGGCGTGGTCGTCGCAAGGAATCCATTTGTTCCTCAAGGGCCAACATCCTGCCGCCGAAACGGGCCTGGAAGGGCTCCGCGGCGTGATCGACGTGGTTCCGGGCGACTTTGACAATGACGGTCTCATGGATCTGTGCGTGCTGACTGCGGCCGGTCCCGTTCTGTATCGCAACACAGGCGGTAAATTCGTCCGCCAGCCAGCGAAACTTCCCACCGGGCATTTCGATCATGCAGTTTGGATCGACTACGACCATGATTATGACCTGGACCTCGTTCTGTTGGGCCCGCAGCCGGCGCTGTTGCGGAATCAGGGCGCGGCGGGATGGGCGGATCGGACTGAGGATTTCCCGTTCGTAAAAGGCGATGTGACTTCAGTGGAAAAGACGCGCGTCATGCCCGACAGCAAAGCTTTCGATCTGGCCGTGTTCTACCCCGCTCGCGCGCCGGTGTTGTATCGCGATCAGCTGGGCGGCAGATATACGGTGGAGGCGTTCCATGGGCAGGTTCCCGCGACCCGGAAGCAAGTGGATGCCGACTTCGACGCAACCGGGCGGCTAGATCGTGCCCTCATTTACGCGGACGGCAGCATTTATTTGTTGCGCAATCAGAGTAACCAAAACCACCACTGGATTCGTGTGCAGCTCAAGGGCGTGCGGAGTCTCAAGCTGGCTCAGGATGCGTTGGTCGAGCTGAAAGCTGGAATGCTTTACCGCCGCCAGTTCTACACCGGAGTGCCGCTGTGGTTCGATGCCGGAGACCACGCTTCCGTTGACGTGATTCGCATCACATGGCCCAACGGGCTGATCCAGAACGAAGTCCGGCAGGCCACGAATCAGACACACGTCTATCCGGAAGCGCAACGGTTGTCCGGCTCCTGCCCGATGATCTGGACCTGGAACGGGCGCGAGTTCCAGTTCATCACTGATGTTCTGGGAGTGGCGCCGCTAGGGGCTCGCGATGGCGATGGAAGTTATTTCCCGGTGGATCACGAGGAATATGTGCAGATCCCAGGCGAGGCGCTCCAGTCAGTCGATGGCCACTATGAAGTTCGCGTCACCGAAGAGTTGAGCGAAGTATCGTATCTCGATCAAATCCAGTTGTACGCCGTCGATCATCTTCCAGGCACCGAGATTTTCACCAACGAGAAGTTCAAAGGCTCGCCCTACCCCGAGTTCCACCTGTTCAGTGTGGAGCGAAGGATCTATCCCAAGACCGCTCGCGACGATCACGGCGCCGATGTTTTGCCGCAATTGATGGCTGAGGATCAGCGTTATCCCGACCATTTCCGTCGGTCCGAAACGGGGATTGCGGATCTGCATTCGCTCGAGCTGGATTTCGGCTCCGTGGCCCCGTCCGGCAAGGTGCTCCTGTTGCTAAACGGATGGGTGGATTGGCCGGATGGAAGCACATTCCGCAGGGCCTCGCAGGAGTCGGAGGCTGGCTTGGTGATGCCGTATCTGCAGGTGCAGAATGCCGCCGGCGTCTGGAAAACCGTGAATCAGGATATGGGCATGCCGGCTGGAAAGCCAAAGACCATCGCGGTTCCAATCGAGTTCATTTCCGCCAGCCGCAAGGTTCGAATCGTCACCAATCTGTGCGTATATTGGGATGAAATCTTTTTGAGTGAAGGCGCTTCGGACGCTGGAGTAAAGCCCACTCTGATACCTTTTGACTCCGCCGATCTGCATTTTCGCGGCTTCTCGGAAACGCGCATTCACCCGGAGCGCAAACAGCCGGATACGTTCTTCTACGATCATGTAGCGCCAGCTTCCTTCTGGAATCCCACTCCGGGCCTCTATACCAGATTCGGCCAAGTGGACAAGCTGCTGCGCGACGTCGACGACCAACTCGTGATCATGGGCTCGGGCGACGAGGTACGCTTGCGGTTCCCCGTTGCGGGCCTTCAGGCACCACGTGCTGGGATGACCCGCGACTTCCTGCTTAAGGTGGACGGTTGGGCCAAGGATCGCGATCCGAATACCGCCTTTTCTTCAACTGTTCAGCCGCTCCCGTTTCATGGGATGTCCCAGTATCCGTATCCGGCGAGCGAACACTTCCCGCGAGACGCCGCGCACGATTCCTATCAACGTACTTACAATACCCGGCCCGCGGGGGCGATAATCCAATCGCTTCAACCAGCCGTGAACCAACCATGACAGATGTCTGCTCACTTTCTGGAACCGCGCAGGCACGGCTGATCCGCGACGGGGAAGTGTCGGCCGTGGAATTAGTGGAAGCGCATCTTCGGCGCATTGAAAAAGTGAATCCGTGCCTGAACGCGGTGGCGGAGGTGCTTGAGGAAACGGCGCGGCGATCGGCCGCACGTGTGGATCGCGAGCGCGCCCAAGGCAATGCCCTTCCGGCTTTAGCGGGCGTTCCGTTTTCCATCAAAGATTCCATCGAGGTGGAAGGTACGGTGTGTACGGCCGGCACGATCGGACGGAAATCGGCTGCGCCATCGATCCGAGATGCGACAGTGGTGGCGCGCCTGCGTGCTGCCGGAGCAATTCCAATCGCCCGAACGAACTTGCCGGATCTTTTGTTCGCCTTTGAAAGCGACAACCTCATCCGCGGCCGTACCAACAATCCCTACGATTTCACACGCACATCTGGTGGGTCCAGTGGAGGTGAGGCCGCGCTGATTGCGGCGTGCGGATCTCCCTTCGGCCTGGGTAGCGACGCCGCGGGAAGCGTGCGACTGCCTGCGCATTTCTGCGGCATTGCGAGCGTCAAGCCCACTTCGGGACGGGTGCCTCGCACCGGCCATGTTCCACCGGCTGGCGGGTGGATCGAAATGCTGTGGCAAATCGGTCCCATGGCGCGCCGCGTGGAGGATCTGCGTTCCATGATGTCGTTACTGGCAGCGCCCGATGGATGCGATCACACGGTCATCGGCATGCCGCTCGGCGATCCGGCTGAAGTGCGGATGCAGGATCTACGCATGGCGTTCTTTACGGACAACGGAATCGTCTCTGCGGATCGGGAAACAATCGCCGTCGTTCAGCAGGCGGCCGCTTCGCTCGAGAATGAGGTGAACCGGATCGAGGAGCGTCGCCCGCCGGGAGTGGAGGAAAGTTACGAGCTCGAAATGCAAATGATTGGTCCGGATGGTGGCGATGCGTTGCGGTCATACTTGGCCGCCGTGGGGAGCACGCGCACACATCCGCTTCTGGACGGATGGCTCGCGAAGCTGGAACCATACCGCACCACGCTAGAGGGGTTCGCCGGATATTGGACCGTTCTCGATCGCTTTCGAGCGCGGATGTTCGCATTCCTCGAAGATTACGACGCGATTCTTTCACCCGTCTGCCCGCAAGCAGCGTTGCCGCACGGCGGCTCCATCGAAGACCGGACCTTTAGAGGATTCAGTTACACGATGACGCACAATCTTACCGGCTGGCCGGCTGCCGTAGTGCGCTGCGGTCAGAACGTCGGGGGCCTGCCGATCGGTGTCCAGATCGCCGCCCATCCATGGCGCGAAGATGTGGCGCTTCGGATTGCAGCGCAACTCGAGTCCGCGTTCGGGGGCTGGAAGCCTAGCCCGTGCCTCTGATATTAGACCCAGTGATTTTAGACCCACTGATTTTAGACCCAGTGGCCGCGTACGATCGCATCGGGCCTGTATTCGCGCGCATCGCCGAAAAGCGCAGATCGTATCTGGACAGCGTCGATCGGTTGGTGATCTCCGGGATACCATCTGGAAGCCGCTCCATGCTGGATGTCGGAGCTGGCGACGGCGTGCGAGCCCGCAGAATCGCACAGGCCCGAGACATCGCGGAATTGGTTCTGCTGGAGCCCAGCGTGGCGATGCAATGCAAAGACTGCTCGGACGCCAAACTCCTGGCAATACGCGCCGAAGAACTTCACATGGTCGAGGCCGAGTTTGACGTCATCACTTGTCTCTGGAACGTACTTGGACACATCTTTCCGGCGGCCGCTCGCTTAGAGGTTCTGCATCAATTTGCACGCTTGTTATCTCCCCAAGGGCGGTTCTTCATCGACGTGCAGCATCGCTACAATGCGCGCCACTACGGCGCGATTCCAACCGCCCGTCGCTTTGTGCGCGATCATCTGAGCTGGAACGAGACAAATGGCGATGTGGTGGTCGCTTGGGATGTCGAGCAAGTGCGATGCACAACGCGGGGGCATGTTTTTACTCACAGGGAATTTCGTTCTCTCGCCCAGCTTGCTGGCCTGAGCATCGAGAATCGTCTGGTTATCGACTACGAGACTGGCGACTGTCGGCGCTGGAGTATCGAAGGAAATCTGCTCTACGTTTTGAGACGAACTGCCACCCGCAACGCGCCGCAGACTTCCTGAATCTGCTCCCTGGTCAGAGCATTGAAAAACGGCAGTGCCAATGTTTGACCCGCGACTTGCTCCGTGATGTTCAGATCGTCGCGTGGATTCGCGTAGGGCGCAAAGAGCGGTTGCAGATGCAGCGGAGCAAAATACCGCGCGCAACCGATTCCTTGCCCGGTCAACTTTCCCAGAATAGTGTCACGATTGTCCAGACGAATAACGTAGACAAACCAACAAAGACGTCCATCTGTAATCTTTAATGGCGGCGTTGTCACTTCACTGCTGTCCGGTTACGGT
>PKZC01000176.1 GCA_003132905.1 Bryobacterales bacterium
GATCGTGCGGCAGCAATGGAATTTCAGTCCCGCGGGATCTACCAGCGAGTTGGAAGACTATGAAGTGAATTTGGATGGCGTGTCCACCGTGGAACTGGTAATTAAGCCTGACCTGACGTACAACGAAGCCCTGGCCACCCTCGCCGCGTGGCGCGTGGCCTAATTGGGCGGCTGCCGGTAACTCAGCCAGGCTGTGTGTGAGCCGCTCAGTAATTCCGGATCGGTGGTGGGGTGTTTGTGCTGGCGGATGGAATAAACCATCCAGCGGCTGGCCTCGAACACCCGCCAATAGGGATTGCCGCGAATCAATTCATTGCGCGCGCTCAGGATTTCGCGCCTCGCGAAGCGCCGCATTCTATCGCCGTGTTCGGGAAGAGTGGTTGAGTCCGCGGTCTGAGTGGAAAGCCGCGGGGTTTCGCAGTCATTGACTTCCAACGCCACCATGCGCCCGTCGGTGACTATAGGATCACCCGTGGCGTTACGGGCAAACCTGGGAAAGTCCTGCCTGTCGGTCCAATCCAGAATTTCGCCGCACGACGAGAATGCCAAATCATAAGCCACTTTGTCGCGCTCCTGGTCGATGTCTTCCTCGATTCTGTGGGAGAGCCTTCCACCCTGCCGCAAGTAAGCGAAGTCGATATCGCGCGTCGCGGCGCCCACCCACACCTCGCGTCCATGCCATGTTCCGGACGCTTTCCATATCCGAATGTGGTGCCGCTTGGAAACGTCGTTGAGGCCTTTTTGCCATGACATGTCCGGTCCGGCTCCATTCAACAAGAGGAGGGACATGGGTGCGACGACATCCCCTCGTAGTTCTGCAACGGCCCGAATCCATTGGATGCGGCCTCTGAGTGATGCCGGATCGGCCTGCGTCCAGCCGGCTGCGTCGAAAGCGTTCACGATCTGATCTTGCGATCCGATAAATAGAACGTTGGTGAGATCCGATGACCGCCCGGAGATGGGGGCGCGGGTTCGATGAGGCAAGGTTGCGACCAATTGCTCCAAATGCTCGCGTTCATTTTCTGACAGCTGGCGGCCAGGCTGTTGGTCCGGATTTAGCGGTGGGTCCAACGAGAGTGGCTGGTTGAGTGTCAGAGTGAGTTCGACGCCAGGGGGATAATAAATCTCCGGTTCCGGAAGTTCCATGATGAGCGACCGGATAACCCATTCCGCCAGTTCCGCATGGATCTCCCACTGAAGCGCGGTCCGGATGTAGCCACTCACTCTGTAGCAAAGGCTTCCGGTGGAGCGTACGCCCTGGATTCGGCCGTCACGCGTTACTCGCTCGCGCCCATTGTCCACTTCGGATACGAGTGCAGAAATCGGAATGGTTTCACCGTCGAGCGGGGTGATCTGGCTGAATTCCAAATCGAGCGCGGCGGTTTCGTGGCGCAAGCCAAAGCCGACGCGGGTAACGGATTTCACTCGTCCCCCCAGCGTGGTTCCCGCTTGCAATACCGTAGCGCCGTCGACGATCACCGGCGCAATCAGAACGGCGCTGACGGGCGATCCGGGCGCGCTGGCATAAGAGCCCACCGCCGTGGTTAACCGAATGTGAAGTTGAGTGCCCTCAGACAACGGGTGGGTGCTGAATGCGGCGATGGAAAGCAAGACGCCGACGAGCGGAAACATTACGCCGGAAGTTCTCCGGGTATCGGCATCGTCGGCTGCCAATCGCGAGCCATCGGTTTAGTCTACTCTATCGGCCGCTCAAAATGAGCCGCAGAGAGCAAAATTTTGCTGAAAAAGTTAAGGGTCGTCACAGCGATAACGAGGCTCCGTCTTTGGTCTCGCCCATCCTCCCATACAACTTCAAGGGATTCGGAAAGAAGAGACCCGTACGGGCGCGATACTGCTGGTAAGCTTCGCACAGGGGACTGTGCATAAACTTGTTCTCTTCCCGCCATGCCGCCACCAGGTAGATACCCAGCATCACTGCGACGGTTGGCGCCAACCACAGACGTCCTGTGACCACCCAACCCGCCAGCCAGCACAACAAATAGGAGCAATAGAGCGGATGCCGGATGATTCGGTAAGGACCATGCGCCACTAAGTGGACCGGCACATCTGGCGAAAAGGCAGCCGAAAGAGGATGGCGAAAGCTGGTTTTGATAGACCACCAAAACAGCCCCAGTGCGCCTAGATATAAAACTGATCCGCTGACGCATCGCACGAGGGTAAGGTCGGGAGTCGCCAAGATGGCCGCCACATGAAGGATTCCGAACGCAATTCCGCAGGTTTTGATCAGCGTCATTCCGGCGGTGAGTCCGGCTGGTTGAACGAAGAACCTTCTCATCGCCCACCCGAAGCTAGCCAGGCATGCCAGAAGCAAGCCGGTGGAAATCCACTGCCCAGGCGTGATCAAGCTGAGGCCTCTGAGACCGGTCGCGTCGCGGCAAATCACAGGAACTTCTCTCAAGCTGGCACGGCAAGCGTCCATCCATTTCCGATAGCGCGGATTGGGCTTTGAAGAATCGAATCGCAGCACCTCCATATGGCAGCGGTACTGCTCATCATAAAAGGAAGGCAGTTCCACACCGCGGGCTTTCAGCTGTTGGCCGCCGATGCGTTTCAAGATAGCAGATGAACAGCGTTGGGTACTGGCGGTACTGATTCCCAACGCGCCGCCAGATAACTGCGCAAAGGCATAGGCCGTTGCCACCATTCGAAGGGCTTCCATGGTGCAGCGGAGTGCCTCAGAAATCACCCATCCCCCAAGTTCCACATAGGAACAGCCTCGCTGCCGAGCGTTGTGAAGGTCAGCTTCCACCGCAGCCCGCAACTGTGCTCCCCATGTCTTCGATTTCGCAAGCGAGGAACGAGAAATCACTAAATCATTAAAACTGGCATCCCTGCGATGAGTGAGGTACCTCATGCAGGCGGCGACGCGCCCATGAGCGTCCAACGTCAGCAAATGCCAGCTTTGATGATCGGCGGCCTGCACGTGACGGCCATCGGCCAGCAACTGGGTGGGATCTACAGCTCCTTCACGCAATGCGATTCGTCCTCTCAGTTGCTGTGCTTCGAACATCCGGTCGCGGTGGCTTTTCGAATCCACCACCATATCTAACATGGAGGCGGGAGCGTTAGCTGTCGGCGCCAGTAACAGATTCTTCCTCAGCGTGCCGACGCCATCGATTGAAAACAATCTCATCCAGATAAACTCCTACTGAGAATTTCAGACAGTCCTCGGGCTAACCTACTTAAAAAACAAGGAGATATGGGAGCAGTGGAACCCTGCTTGACCGGGCTTAACTCAACGCTCTTCCGGAACGGAAGGCAGTGAAAACGAATAAAAAAACTTTAAGGGCGATAGTACCATCGAGAGGCGACCCTTGCAAGGAATAAAGCCGTTCGGGGCTCTTTTTCTGCTGTTCAAATCTGTTTCGGTACCTTCCGATGATCGACTGTTAGATGGATGTTGCTTGAATGTGATAGAACGAGGACGGTTGTATTAGGTGGCAGATTTTGGAGAGGGAAGAGGAGCAGGTTCTGAGGAAAGACCGGACCTTTTGGTCCGGCCTCAAAAGTAAGCGGGGGAGGTGATTGTTTTTAGACCTCGCTTTTGCGCCGTTTCAAAAACAGCCCCATTAACAGGCCGGCGAGTACCACGAGTGAAATATCGCGAGGCTCAGGTACGGTGCTCCACGGAGTCACGGTGAGAGTGCCGGAGTAGGAGGTTTGGGTAAACGGAGTGGTTGTTGCCAAATCTTCCGGAGTTGAGCCAGTGATGGTTGCGCTGAAATTGCCTGCGACGGAACCAACTTCCGTGCCGTTGTCGAGCTCAGTGCCGGTATAGCTCAGAAGGGCGCCAGTACCGGTTGATGTTGCTGTCAGGATGATCAGCGAGACAAGTCCTCCACCCAAAGAGGGCGAACAGGAGTCACCTATTCCTAAACCGGAGCAGTCCGTATTCGAACTTCCGGGGCCAAATGAATACAAAGTGACGGAGAGGCCGGGTTCATCAGGAAATGTCAGGAAGTCTGCCAGCGGCAGACTAGATGGCATAATAGCTGCCCCGTCGTTAATGCTGATGGGTTGGCCCGGCAGGAGCGCGCTGCCCGAATAAGTGAGCGTGGTTCCCGTAGCTACTTCCGCTGAAGCGGACGGCGTGACATTAGTATCGTCCTGGTTAAACGTAATCGACGTGAGGGTGACGGTTATGGACCCATCGCTGCCGATATTCACGATTGGTAAAACAGTGGCAAAAGACGGCGCAGCCGCCAAGACCATCAGGCCTACCCCACCCGCTAGACTCATCCGCGCGAAAGCTTTCATTGTTGTCTCCTCCTGAGCAAATTAGTTACACAATTATTTCTCTTGCGTCCCCCTCGGGTCGTAAGAGTATCCGATTCCGACTAACAGTTCGGCAGCTTCGAAGATCGATACACCGTCGCGCTTCGATTACCATTGCGAGAATAATATCTGGAAATCCCCGCACTTTGAAGTGACACGTGTGCGTAACTCGTACCATGAGTCACAAATGTTAAAGAGCTTGAAACAGAATTCGATGAGCGCGATCGAACCCGCAGCATGAAGTTGTATATCGGGGTCATTGTGGTGGCCTGCGTGCAATTTGGATGCAGTAAGTCGCCACTATCCTATGTGGATCGCGGTAATCAGTTAGTCGCGGATGGCCAATACGCGAAAGCTGAACTCCAGTATCGGAAGAGTATTATCGCGGATCCTAAATTCGCTGAAGGATAGATTTCGATCGCGGCAACGAAAATTATGCAATCGAACTTGCCAACATCTCTATTGAGGCTTATCAAGTAGTCCCCGCCAGGAAGAACTTATACGAGCAGGCGGCCCCGGGAGGCTGATGTTCTCCTGAGCAGGGACCCGAATTCTTTCGATGGCCTGCGCCTTCACGGCGACATCATGGTCATCGACCGACGGTACGATGAGGCTTTGTCGGATTTCCGGAGGGCCAGCGCCATCAAGCCCAACGATCCCGATGTGACGCTAGCGATGGCGCAGGTACTATTCGCGCAGAAGTGTGATCGCGATGCGGAGGAATTGCTTCAGCAGTTTCTTAGCGTCCGGAAAGACTTTGCTCCGAGTTATGATCTTCTGGAAGCGCACTATGTTGCTGCCAAACAGTTAGCCGATGCCGAACACGTTCTTCTGTTAGAAATCGCATCTTTTCCGAAGAGTGCCCGACCCCAGTTACAATTAGCGAACTTATATCGTATGTCGGGGCGGGATCGGGAGATGGCTCAGATACTAACAAAACTTGTTAGCGACTATTCCAACTTCCCGGTAGCGCGCGCGCAAGTGGGCGATTTTTACGCTGAGTCGCGACAGTGGGACGCGGCACTCAACCAGTATCGCGCTGGTCTTGCGCAGTCGTCCGGTCCTGACAAGATTCTCTACCAGAAGCGAATCGAACGAGCGCTCGAAGCGCTTGGCAAACGGGAAGAAGCGCTCGTCGAGCTGAACGAAATATTGAAGACCAATCCCAAGGATCCCGAGACGCGCTTGAACCGCGCCCTTCTGTTGCGGCAGAGTGAAGATCCGAAGGATCGAGATTTGGCGACCGAAGAAATCAAGTCGCTCGCAGATCAATACCCGGGGAACGCGGTCGTCCACTATGACTTGGGACGTTCGTATCTGAGCAAGGGCGATGCTGCATCCGCCTGGCAGCAACTCAAGAAAAGTGCGGATCTGCGGAAAGACTACCTACCTCCGCGCCTTTTGTTAGCCGACATTGCGCAGACGGCTCACAACTATCCGGTGGCATTGCAGGCGGCGAACGAAGTGCTGGCGGTCGACGAAAACAACCTCGACGCCAAATTGCTAAGAGCTGCTGCTCTAGTAGGTAGCAAATCATATCGGGAAGCGGAGAAGGAGCTCGAGTCCCTTTCCAGGCTTCAGCCCGATTCAAAGGAAGTAGCACTGGAATTGGCCGGCTTGGCTGTGGGCGAGAAGGATTATGGCAAGGCCGAGAGACTGTATCGGCGCGTCTATCGACCAGGTTCCTCGGATCTCCGCCCGTTGAAAGGGCTGCTTCAGGTTTGCGTTCTCGAACGGCATCCCGAAAAAGCGCAAGCCCTTTTGGAGGCAGAACTGAAACAGGAGCCCGACTCGCGTCCGGTGCGCTTGCTGCTGGCATCGTTTGCTACCCAGGAGGGTAAGCTCGATGTTACGGCCCAGCAATACCGCTGGCTTCAATCCAAAGACCCGAAATCCGTGCAAGCGTATTCCGCGCTTGGCGACTTGTACCAGCGTCAAGGGGGAAAAGGCGGAAGAGCTGGCTCCCAAGGACCCACAAGTCTTGAATGCGATCGCGGTGCTGGAAAGTCAAAACGGGCAACCTCAGCAGGCAATTTCGACGCTCAACAAGCAATTGGCGCTCGATCCGAATAATGCGCTTGCGATGAACAATCTGGCGTTCAATCTAGCCGATACCGGAACCGACCTGGATCGGGCGCTCAGGCTGGCCCAACAGGTGGCACGAAAATTCCCGAACGATCCGGGCGTCATTGACACGCTCGGTTGGGTTTATGTCAAGCGCGGTTTAAATTCAAGTGCTTTACAGGTTCTTGGAGGTCTGGTAAAGAAACATCCCAATGAACCCGCATCCGCTATCATTTCGCGGTCGCGCTCTTACAGGCAGGCAAGCGAGTGACGCCAAGCGCGAGTTGCAGGCAGCGCTATCGCAACACCCTCCGAAGGATTTATCCAGCAAGATTCAAGCCAGCCTCGCGCAGGTTCGTTAGGCCGCCAGACATTGCACGCAAGGCCAGCGAACTGAACGGTACAATTGATACCGTTAGCATAGGGGACAAAAGTCGCCGGCGCACGACAACCAAATATATTTCGGGCCCTTAGCTCAGCGGTTAGAGCAGCGGACTCATAATCCGTTGGTCGAAGGTTCAAATCCTTCAGGGCCCACCATTTTTTCAATGTCCGACCCGGAGACATGGGTAACAGAATGTACCTAAGACATAGGTAACACTTTTGGCCCGAAGGGGTTGTTGAGGGGCTGCAAAGTTTTTTCCTCCAGATCGATGTAACCAAGATCGCAATCCATGAAGCTGACGAGCCAGATGCCGTCGTCGACTTCCTTGATGCCGACGGCTTGGCCGGCGCCTTGCGAATCAGGTCCAGCTTAGACCGCCTCAGGAAGTTTCGGCTTAAGCACCGCCACAATAAGTGGATGGGATTCCGCAAGACTCGGAATTTCGCGGCCTGGGCCACGATCTTCGGCGGAGGCTTGACCGAGCAGCGCCTCACGATCGGTGCGGTCCGTCACCATCGCAATGAGAAAACCCAGAAGGGCCAGGGCCGGGACGCACCGCAGCGGTGGATTGGCGAGCGTAAAACAGAAGGTGAAAGGCGCGGCCAGGACTAAAGCTGCGTAACGCGAAACCTTGCGCGTAGCGTTGTCGATCACCAGCCATACAGGAAGTAGAAGCATGGCAGCGTCGTACCCGAAAACGTGTGGCGATATGAGCAGCGATGCAGTGGCGGCGATCGCGATGGAGCGCCACAGGGGAGCGCGGCGGAGCCCAATAATGGCGAGGCCGATCACGGCAGCGGCGAGCACGCCGTTCAGCGCCTTCGACTCCATCCCGAAATTCGGCAGGACGCTATAAATGTTGGCCATGGTGTCGGGAGAAGGATCTGACAGCTCCGTTTTGCCGTGCAGCAGAACGCCGATGTAGGATGCGATTCCAGACGGACCCAGCATCACCAACGCAGCCGCGAGAAATGCACTCCCGGTGGCCGCGAAGCCGGCCAGCATGCGCCAGCGTTTCTGCATGAGCATCCACACCGGGAACAACAGCAGGAGATGGAACTTCATCAGGCCAAGGCCCAGCACCAGGCCGCTCGAAAACTTCTTTTCGCGCGTGAGCAGTGCGTAGGAGACGCAGAGAACCGCCAGCATCGCCGCGCAATCCTGTCCAAAACAGAGGCCAAGGTTCGCCGGCAGAAAAAGAACGGCGAGCACCAGCGCCGATTCGCCGAAGCGCACCGTGGCCCACGCCCAGGTAGCGAGCAGCGTGATTAGAAGCCCGACGATCCAGATGGCATAAGCGTGCACCAGAGAAAAAGAAGTGAGCGGCGCAAGAGCAAAAGCGAACCAGGGCGGACGCACGTAGGGACGCGGTTCCACGACGCCGGGCGCCACCTGGCGCTGTACTTCCATCTGTGCCGCGGGGCTGTAGAGATTCGCAAAGCGCCCCTCGCGCACTAGCGTGCCGCCAATGTAGTAACACAAGAAGTCGTTGTTATAGGAGTGAACCAAGAGAGGGCCACCCAAAATGCCCCAGAAAACGGACAACCCGGCGGCAAGCAGGAGTGCGGTTGTCGAAATGCGCCGGCGCATAAAGGTTGGCTATCAGCTATGACTTCGACCATGTGCGGACGAAACTTTAATGCTGGCCTACTTCGTTGCCGGTACGGGCGCGGCGCTAGGTGTTGGTGGTGCCAGTGGTCTGACCAGCTACCTGTGTCGGAGTGAGTGCGGCCTTCGAATCGCTCAGCCCGGATGCACTCATGCGCGAGCGTTCCAGGGCCCACTTCAGTAGGGCGGCGAAGCGATAGATGCCATGCACAAACTTACCGTAGGGCATGGTTACGAACAGCGTCATGACTAAGGCGAGATGAACGATGAGCAGAGCGCCCATGGCAGCACTCTCGCGCAACGCAAGCAACAGCAACCCCGTGATGCTGATGGCTACTAACAACACAATAAAGGACACGTCCATCCCATCCTGGCTCGTGTTGACGATGTCTCGGTTGCGGCGTTGCTTCAACAGGAACAGACCGATGGGTCCGATGACCAATCCGATGCCCCCGAATGTGCCGAAGATAACAGGCAAACTCGCGTAGGCCGGGGGTCCGTGCCATCCCAGCACGTAATAATCGAACGCGCCCAGCGTAGTTGCCACGAAGCACGAGAGAAATCCATAGAACGTGGCGTGATGAAACCAGCGCAGCGCTTGCGAGCTTTTTTCTGCCGGATAAGCGCAACCCTCGCCGCCGTTGTCTAGATTCTTGAGGCGAAACGCATCCTTCAAGGCCAGAGTGAAAGCGCCGGGATTCGCCAGCTCGGAATAAGGCTCGCCGGAATTGCGCCAGAAGCGGAGAAATCCGATTAACAAAGCCAGGGCGATGAAAACACCAACTGCCCCGAACGTCCGCGCCATCACTGCGTGCGGAACAACCTGGTAGAAGTTTCCGCCGCGAACTGGCGCTAATAGGCGACCGCCGACGGCCATGCTTCCTATCAGCAGGAAGGCGATCAGCAGCATCGCGGTGAGCAGCGAAACCAGCAGGCCGTTCGCGCGGAAAGCCTTAGCAAGCGGGCGCGGCCACGCATACTGTTCGTAACTGGACACGCGGATCTTCGCGAACGTCTTAGGTGGATTGATATCAAATTCGTGGGGCGGTGAATACTGGCAGGAGTAATAACACTCGCCGCAATTGTGGCAAAGGTTCGCAAGGTAGTTGAGATCGCGCTCCTTGAAAACCACCCGATGCTCCATCGCTTTCCACACCGCGCAATAGCCTTCGCAGTAGCGGCAAGCATTGCACACCGTCAATAGATGACTGCCTTCGCGCAACAGGTCAGATGGCATCATTTGGAGCGCGCCTTGCCATTTAGCGCTTCGAGAGCAGCTTCCCGGCCGGCAATGCGGCCGAAGACAGTTCCAATAGTCACACCGAAGCCAGCCACGTAACCCTTGCCGAGAATACTGCCCGCGACGATCTCGCCGGCCGCAAAAATATTGCGGGTCCGTTGTCCGCCCTTCATCACGGCATTGGCGCGTTCATCCACTTTCACTCCCAGATAAGTGAACGTCAGCCCGGGCCGCAGCCCATAGGCATAAAAAGGCGGCTGATCAATCGACAGGGCCCAATGCGTTTTCTCGGGATGCAGGCCCGACGTTTTGCAATTGTCCAGAATCGTGTGGTCAAATGTGCCGTCCTGAACGGCATCGTTATAGGCTTCCACCGTGGCCACAAGTTTTTCTTCGGGAAGCTGCATGAGCCGGGCCAACTCACCGATACTCTGGGCTTCCATGGGTGGAAAAACGGACGGCATAAACTTCCCCATCGCTTTGGAATCGAGGATGCAATAGCCGATCTGATCAGGCTGTTGCGCCACCAGGCGTCCCCAGATTGCATAGCGTTTGGGCCAAAAGTCTTCGCCTTCATCGTAAAAACGCTCGCCGTTTTTGTTTACGACGATGCCGAGCGAAACGCAATCGAGCCGCGTGACGATTCCGCCGTCGAACTTCGGCGCGCGCGCATCGATTGCCACGAAGTGTCCCTGCGTGGGATCACCCACCGATTCCACGCCCAAATCGATCAGGCGTGCGAGGACTTTGCCCTGGTTGTACGGCGTGCCGCGGATCAGAAAATTATCGGCGGCCGGTCCCCAAATCCGTTTGAGCCATTCCAAGTTCGATTCGAAGCCGCCGGAAGCGGCCACCAGAGCTTTGGCGCGGACCCCGAAGGTCTGCCCTTCCAACAGTACACTGGCGCTTTCAAACCTTCCGTCCGCGACATGCAGGTCCACCACTTCGGCGTTGTAGATAACCCGGATGCCCGCGCGCTCAGCCGCAGCGTAGTAGGCATTCATCATGGCTTTGCCTCCGCCCAGGAAGAACGCGTTGGTGCGGCCGAGTTGCATGGTCCCTCCCAGAGCCGGTTGAAAGCGGACACCGTGGCGCTTCATCCATCCGGCACAGTTCGCCGATTCGCGAATGGTCATGCGCGCCAGTTGTTCGTTGGTTTGGCCACCGGTGACGCTCAGGATGTCTTTGTAAAACTCGTCCTCGCGATAGGCCTCGGTCATCACGTCGGTAGGAGCGTCGTGCATGCATCGCAGATTTCTAGTGTGACGGCTGTTGCCCCCGCGAAAGTGCTGTGGCGCGGCCTCGAGCACCAGTACGCTGGCGCCATTTTCACGCGCAGTTAAGGCGGCCGCCAGAGCCGCATTGCCTCCGCCGATCACCAACACGTCAGCGCCCGATAAAGCGTCCGTCATTCCCATGGTGGCTTATGCAAGCGTGCGGCCTTTCGTCCTGGGCCCGAAAACGCCAATGATGAACGCCACCATCAGCCAGGTGGCAACAATGTAAACGAAGACGCTCTGGTAGCCGTAGCGCGTAAACAGGAAGGCAACAACGAGCGGTCCGAAACTATTTGCCAAGCGTCCGCTTCCGTATACCAGGCCAGAACCGGAATTGCGGATTCCCGTGGGATAGCATTCGGGCGTGTACGCATACAGCAACGGTGCGAAGGTTTGAATGAACATCGAGACGCAGAAGCCGAAGATAATGATCGGCAGCATTTTCGAGCTGAGCCCGTACATCAATCCGAAGAATCCGATGACGAGCGCCGTGCCGGCGATCAAGTATTTACGTTCCCATCGGTCTGAGACCAGCGCGGCAAGCAGAGCGCCAATGGGTGCGCCCAACTCCATGATGGAAACCCACAGCAGCGATTCCACCAATGGGAATCCGTGTGCCGCCAGCAGCGTCGGCACCCACGCCAGAAATCCGTACACACCCAGCGTCTGGAAGATCCAAGCGCCCATCAGCATGGACGTTCGCGCCAGATAGGCCGGGGCGAACAGATCGGAAAATCGACTGTATGGGCGAGTGGTTATCGGATCTTCGACGATGGGCTGCAGCGACCCAAATTCCGCTTTGCTGCGCGCCTCAATGCGATCCAAAATGGCATCCGCCTCGGCCAATCGGCCGTGGTTCTCATGCCAGCGCGGCGATTCTTCTAGCTGGCGAGAAAACAAAAGGATCGCGATGCCGAGCGCGCCCCACACAAATACGAACCGCCAGCCATAAGGGGCCATGCGAATGAATTCGCCGGCCACAAATGCGGTGATCGGAATTCCCAACAGGCCGATGGTCATGATCCAGCCTTGATAAGTGCCGCGCTTCTTTGCAGGGAATATTTCGCTGATGTAAGTAATGGCAACCGCCGTCATCGCCGAAAGCCCTACACCGGTGAGGAATCGCAGAACAAACAAGCTGGGAACGTTCCAGGCGAAAGCATTCAGCAGCGAAAAAACCGAATACCACGATGTGGTGAGAAGTAGCGCCTTCTTACGTCCTACTCGATCGGAAAACCAGCCTCCGGCAACCGCTCCTACGAACATACCGATGAAGGCCGCCGAAGTGATGATCCCGATGGTGGCAACGGAAAGCTTCCATTGCACGCGAAGCGCCGGAGCGGCGAACGCAAAACTGTTCAGGTCTCCTAACTCGAAGAAGAAAACATAGGCGAGCGCCCACATCGCCTGCTTGTGGAAGGAACCAATGGGAAGCCGGTCGAGGCGCGCCGAGGCTGAGTATCGCGCACCGGCCCCGATCATGACCGGCCCTCAAAATCACCCATCAATAGCCGCGCAGCGAAACCATGTCGAGCACGCTTTTCATCCGTTCCATCGCGTAACCGCGAGCTAGTTTATCGGCAGGTTTGGCATCGGGAGCATCCCCGGATTCCATGAACCCCTGGCCCACCCCATCGTAGGTTACGGCTTCGAATACAACGTCGCCGGCCTTGGCCGCGGCGCGCGCCTGAGCAAGGCCTGCGTTAGGGCTCACGTCATTGGAAGCATAAAAGCCGAACACGTCACCCTTGATGCGAGCGATGGAATCCTTCTCAGGTGAGGCACCGCCAAATACCAGGGCCGCGGCCACCTGTGGGCGATCTCCGGCGAAACGAAAGCTTTGCGTCCCGCCCCAGCCGATCCCGCTGACGAACAGCGTTCCATTCGACGCAGGTAGCTTGATGCTATAGTCGGCCACTGCATTGAGATCTCCCGTGACCTGTTTATCGGTAGGCAGCCCGCTACCCGACGAAAGATCTGGAACCACCACTACGTAGCCCATAGCCGCCACTTGATCGGCGAAACTCTGGAACCAATCGGTAACTCCGGCGCGATCGTGAACGAGCAGAACCACCGGTTTCTTGTCCTTCGTCTCCGGATAAAAGACGATCGTTGCGATTTCATGGCCGTCGTTTTTAACGGCAACCCGTTCGTGACGACGCGGCGATTTTTCCAGACGCGCCTTCGCCCAATCCTGCGCCTGGAGCGCGGTCAAACCCACGAGCAACAGCAGGACAATTCGATTCATATTAGAAATGATCGTGATTGACGATGTGATCCGCATCCACGGCGTGACAATACGGCGCGTCGGAGATCTCGTCATTAGCATTCGTGTTTAGTTTCAATACCCGCGGATTGCGCATCCATGGCTTGGTGAAGACTTCTGGATCTTCTACCGTCACTTCGTAGCGCAGCGTATCACCCTCGCGAGTAAACCGCTCCACCACATGCATCGCCTCGGAATGAAACCAGCCGTCGCTGCCGAGCCACGTGTCATCGTTGAAACCGGTATCATCCACCACCAGCGTGTTTCCTTCCCAGTGGCCGACGGAATCGCCGTTATAGGAGGTGTCCAGATCGGTCCGATGAGCACGCCCATCGGTTGGAATGAGGCGCGAGAAATTGCCAGGCTCGGTCACATAAAGGAAAACGACCCATCCTTTGCTCTGCACGATTCGCGCCGGCGGGCCCATGCGCGGCACGCCCGGAGGATGGCATTGGACCACCGGATCCAGCTTGTTCTCGTCGCGATCCAACTGCCGGACCTTCGCTTCCAATTCGGGTTTGTAAGGCGGCTTGTTAGGATTGGCCGCTCGCTGTTTGTCGCCGTCCACTTGCAAATAATAGCGGCGCAATTTTCCGTCGGGGTCTTTGTCTTTGGGCGCTTCGCGCGAAGGAAGGTAGATGTGAGTACCTTCGTCATCCTTGAAGGAAAAAAATCCGCCTTGGCCGCCCCAACGTCCGGACAGATCCGGATGCCCGTCCTCGGCGTGAGGCGTCGGTTTATTCGCCGGTGGACTTGCTGGTTGTTGCGCGCCACATACAGCCGTGAACACAATTACCAGCGTCGCGCTCTGTAAACGAATACTCATTGCCGCCCCGGATAAATCGGCCTGCCGTTCTCATCCAAGCCGCCGATCCAAAGTTCGAAGTGAGTGCCATTTTGCGGCCCGCTCAGGAAGGTGAGGTCGCGCAGGAAGGCGAAATTCTGGCTGCCATCTTTGGCGCGATAGGCGCGGATCTTGACCATGGTCCCGGGTGCGAGCATCGCCTTTCGCAATCCACCGCGCTGCCACTGATTGGGTGGTCCGCTTTCAAGGTGCCATTTCTCGATCTTACCGTCTTCGGCTGTTACGTCCAGATACACCTGAACGTGCGGATTGTAATATTCGATCCCGGTGACCGTGCCCGTGAAAGTGACAGGCTTCTCGACGTCAAATTCGGCTGTAAACGAATGATGACCGAAGACCGGAAATGAGGCAAGCAAGAGCGCGCCAGAGATCGCCAAAGAAGAGTACAAGGTCCTTTGTCGCAAGTGTCAGCACTCCTTTCCAAAATTGAATACCGACCAGTGGCAGCGAGTATATCAAAGAGGAAGATTCTACGGCAGGGCAATGCCCTCCCTCAGAATTCAGGACATGAGTGTTTGATATGATTGGCCCCAACAATTCAAAGGCAGGTAATTTATGTCTCAAGTGCGGCTGATACTCGCCCTGGGAACCGCGGCGTGGATGGGGATCCCGCTGGCTGCTCAACACAGCTTCACCCCAGCCGATGTCGAAGATGGCGGAAAGCTGTTCCGCACCAACTGCGTTTCCTGTCATGGGCCCGAAGGCACCTTAGTGGAAGGCGTTGACCTGGGACACGGCAAGTTCCGCCGGGCGTCAACCGAAGACGGCGTGATTCGGATTATTCAAGACGGCATTCCGGGCACTGCGATGCCGCCTAACAATTTCAGCGATTTTCAGGCGGGGACCATCCTGGCGTATCTGCGCTCGGTTGCCACCAGCGGCCGGACTGCTGCACCCAATGGAGACGCGGCGCGGGGCAAGACGATCTTTCAGGGCAAGGGTGGATGCGCGAGCTGCCATCGTGTGTATGGAGTTGGTTCGCGCGTTGGGCCCGATCTGAGCGACATTGGCGCGCTGCGGCGTGTGGCCGAGATTGAACTATCGATTCTGGATCCGAATGCCGAAGTGCTGGCGCAGAATCGCTACTACCGCGTGACAACCAAGAGCGGCGAGACCATCACGGGAAGGCTGCTGAACGAAGACACATTCTCAATCCAGTTACTCGATACCAAGGAACGGCTGCTGTCGTTATCGCGCACCGATGTGCGTGACGCCGGATTCTTGAACGAATCGCCGATGCCTTCCTATCGGGACAAGCTGACGAAAGCGGAACAGGATGACTTAGTCACCTACTTGATTTCGCTGAAAGGGTTCTGAGCGATGACGAAGCGCGCATTGTCCATATTCTGCCTTTACGGATGCTTGACTGCGACCGTTTGGGGCCAAGTCTCTTTCGATCGCATCCTCGCCTCGGGCAACGAGCCGCAAAACTGGCTCACTTNNCACGCCGCTGGTGGTGGATGGCATCCTGTACACGGTGCAAGCGCCGAATAACGTGGTCGCATTGGATGCCGTGACAGGGCGTGTTTTCTGGACCTATCCTTACGTCCCGGCGCGGGCGGCGCGTCCGTGCTGCGGGCAGGTGAATCGCG
>PKZC01000069.1 GCA_003132905.1 Bryobacterales bacterium
GGCCTGACACAGCGCCGCGAGGAATGCTGCTCCGATAGCAAAAGCGGATATAGAGGAAAGCGATTGAATTACCGTGCGCCAATCGAGCTGCCAGGCAATAATCGCGAGAATTAACGCGCTCGTCGCGACATTGAACGCGAGGATCAGCACCCTGCGCCAGTCCTGCCCCGCGCGAGGCGTGAAGGATCCAGCGGTCATTTAATGATCGGACTGGTGACAAACATCCGCCGTCTCATCCCCATGTCTTCGCCAAGCTGTTTCGGAGCCTTTGCAGAAAGATTTCAGACAAGGAATGTGTCGCGGAGAGAATATTGATCAGGCTGATGGCCTTCGACTTTCCGCCTGTCCGATCCTGGGCGCGCACCGGCACCTCGACATATGTGAAACCAAGGCCGACAAGACGCGTCAGCGTCTCTGCCTGGAAGCCATATCCACCTGTCCGGACATGCCAACGCATAATATCGAACGTGCGATAGAGGCTACAACCGTTGTAATATTTAAATTTATTACCGCTGAGGATGTTCACGAGAGTCGTGAATAGGCGGGAAAGCGCCATGCGGAACACGCTTTTCCCCTGAACCTCAAATTGATACGGCACGATGATGTCCGCAGCGCCGGCCAGCGACACGACTTTCTGCATCTCTTCGGCCTTCTCAACGTTGTCGCCGGGAATCATCCGGTAGTATTTTCCTTTGGCAACGAACGCGCCGTCCACAAAGTTCTGCGCCCAGCCGTGGTTGACAAGATTTCGCCGCAGCGTGACTGGCACCAATGGATTTGCATTGATGAAATCGTTGACTTTCTGAGCCGTCGCGTCCTTCGAACAATCGTCGATCACGACGATTTCGAATGTCTTCCCGACAATACGCATGCATTTTACGATTTCAGTTAATGTATCCGCGATGTCCACCTCCTCATTGTAGCAAGGCACGATGAAGCTGATCTCTATCCCGCCGTGCTCGACGGTTTCGTGCCACGGAAAGCTCATGCGCTGCTTACGCAATAGGTCTTTCTTGTCCGGCGTCACGTATTAGCCCCTTGCGNNGAAGCAGATGAACTACGTTTTTTACTCCGTCTATTGAGGGTGAACGGCAGAGAGATACACAGAGCCAATGTCAGTCCATACAACATTGCCGCCGGCGAAAGATAATCGTAGCTCGTGCCATTCGGAGCCGTCAGCACCGCATCGAGAAGCGCGAGCAAAAGTATACGGGTCGCCACCGCGGCAGCAACAAAGCACAGCGCCAGCGACAGCTCCGGACTGACGTAAGTGCCTTGAACGAACCGGCGCCATGCAGCAAACGCTAACATCAGCAGGGCGGCGACGAGAGCGATCGGCAATAGAAACCGGTAAACGTTCGCCAGCATGACGCGCCCGGCCTGCTTAATACCGTCAAGCTTCTGGAGCAGAGGAAAAGGCGCCGGCAGTTGAACGTTCGCAAGCGCCCCTCCTCCTGCGTCCCAGACGTCGTATCGGATATAGAATCCGTTTTTGTCATCTCCCTTGTTCGATGCGCTTCGCGGGACTAGAAAGCGAGCCTCTTTCCCGGAAGCGGTGCGGGCGACCAGATAACAAGGGTCCTTACAACGGTACTGAAGGTCGAATCCCGCCACCGTAGCACGCGGGTCTTTTCCGCTTGCCTCCACGTCGGGGCGCGGAATGCGCTCGATAACACTTGCGGAGAACTGTCCCGGGGCCGCCTCGATATGCAAATCAACCTTGCCGTCCGGATGATAGATCCACCCGTTGGAGTGCATGTATTCTTCCGTACCGTACGGCGTCTCTTTACGCTCAGGTGTTGGCGTCAGCCGGTTGTGGGTAATTTCAGCTACGTAAGGAAACAGTTCGCTTCCGCTACCGGGACTTGGCCCTATGGGCATATCAGCCATAAACGCAACACGTCTAGCAATTACTTTCAGACTATCAAAAGCCATGCCCAGGATGACTTTCGACAGCGGAGGAATGAGATCATAACCGAAGCTATCGCACACAAGCTTTCCGGTTTGACAGGCATTGTTCACTTCATTGGCGAGGCGATTGTAATACTGCTCCGCATGATCCGGCCTGTTGTAGTAGCCTTTGCTAGCGACAGCATCGCGGAGCGCCCATAAGAACCATCCTGATGCGATGTCGCCACAGGCGAACTTAAGGTATGCGAAATTGCACGCTTGCTGCCGGAAGTCGCTCCCCTCAAGCCCATCCCGGATTTCCGCGAATGCCGGACTCACCGCATAAATGCGCTCCCGCACTTCCTTCGGAACTGGAAGATGGTGCTTCCATTCGACGGGGCGCACGCGACCAAGAGCTTGATACGCCCGCAGATAGCCGGACGCCTGAGTATCGACAGCTCCAAAGAACCGGTAATGCGTGTAATTGGCAAAGCAGACGGATATAATGATCACGCCGCACGCACCGGCAGCCGCCGCTGCACCTGTCAAATAGCGAATGATGATCCTTCTTTCGCCTCGCCTCCAAAATAAATAGCAGAACCCCACGAAGAAGAGCGCTATTGGCGGAACGATCCAGGGACCTTCCTCGCGCGTCAGCCAGAACGCCGCGAATGCAAGGCCGGTGACAATCCCCAACCAGAATGTCGTCGCCATTTTCCAACGGCGCGCGGCCAGAGGCAGCGCCATCCAACCAGCCACCACAAACAACGTCCAGGCAAGATAAACCTCTGTGCGCAACGCTGCAAAAGCTTCGGGAATAAATGTAATTGGATTGAACAGAACCGCGAGGTAGCATAATAGCGCTGCCACGCGCGGAATTGGATAAAGCGTAAGTGCCGCTACGAGCGCGATGCACGATGCGACGTAGGTCAGCTGCGTCGTCAACAACAGTGGCAACCCGATCATGAAGTTTCCTGCGATGAATGCCGGGTAAGCGGGCCCTTTGATGAGTGTCATTGAGCCATAATGGCCCATCCATCCTGTATGCAGCAGGTTCCACGCCATGCGCAAAAAATGGAGATCGTCGTGCTGGGACCAACCTCGAACAGTTAGAGGGGCGCCGGTCACCATCAACAAATAGCAAATCGCAAACACGCAAACGAGCGTCCAATAAAGCCTCGGGCTAATCTGCAACATGCGGCGCGCCTCTACCATAACGTATACCCGCCATCGACGATCAGGTTCTGGCCCGTCATATATGACGAGGCATCTGAAAATAGGAACGAGACAACTCCGGCCAATTCTTGCGGCGTACCGATTCGGCCCATTGGAATCCGATTCGTCATCTCGCGCATATAGTCCGGTCGATCCGGACCGCGCCGCTGCGGAAATTGACCCGGGGTGATCGTATTCACGCGGATACCCTTTGGAGCATAAAGAACGGCAAGATACTTTGTCAGCTGAATGACACCAGCTTTGGCAACGGGCAGGAAAATCGGCGGATCGTTCTTGAGATCGAGATACATTTTCGGATCGGGGGACACCACGCCCCAAATCGAAGCATTATTTACGATGACGCCGCTCTTGGCGCGCTCCATTTCCCGCAGCACAACGCGCGCAAAGAGAAAATAGTGCGAGACAAGGCACGAAAGTCCCAGCGCCCATTCGTCCATTGACATGTCCGGATCGATGCCGCGGATAGAACTAGCCGCGTTGTTGAACAGTCCGTCGATGCGTCCGGTTGACGCAAGGATAGTCCCAACCCCTCGCTCTACCTGCTCTTCCACAGTCACGTCTGCCTCGATAAAGCGGATCGATTGGTTCGGACGATTGTGCAGATACTCGTCGAAAACGGAAAATTTCGCCGGATCGCGGCCAACACAATAAACGCTGCCGCCGAAGCTCGCCAACGCCATGCAGACCTCTCGGCCAAGGTATCCCGCTCCACCGGTGACGATGTAGACCCGGTCCCGCAGCGAGGTCATCCTGCTATAGTCGGTCATAATGCGTCTCTTTTCATCCAGTGGCGAGCGCCGCGCGCGTCGAGCGGGCGATCCCTTCGGCCAGCCGCTCGAAGTGGAAATCCGGAAATGCGCGATAACAATCCGTGATGTCGAAAAAGCGACGCAGCAAATGCGGCCGCGACCCAGGACGCGGAACCGACTTTACCTCCGCTCGCGGGTTGAACTGCGCCGCGACGATCTGCGCAATGTCGTGGAATGAGGTCGCAACGCCGGTGACCGCATTAAGAGATCCGGTGCTGCGGCTAAACAGGATCAAGCGGGCGAGACGGGCCACGTCCTCCACAGCGATATGATCGCGCTTTTCCTCGCCCTCGCCGAAAAGCGTGATCGGTTCACCTTTCGCGGCCTGGCGACGAAAGCGATTGGGACCGTAGCCGGCGTGGGGGTCGCGCGCGCCGTAGATCANNGCGGCGCGGAATATCAATTCGCGCGCGGCATGCATCATGCCGTGCGTGGTGGAGGGCGCGACCGCAGAACGCTCGGTCACCGGGTTCGCGTCGTCCGCGTAGACGGCATCAGAGGAAATGTAGAGCAGATGCGCCGGCGGCACGGCGGCGAGCGCGACACACGCAGACTCGGCCATGCGCAGATTGGTCATCATCTGCGCGACGTTCTTGGCCGGCGCGACCGCCGACACGAACACGACTGCATCGTCTGGTGCCAGCCGCGTTTTTAGCGCCTCAGCGCCGTGCGCCGCCAACAGGTCGACTTCCTTGCGTGTCAATCCGACGGTCTGAACACCGGCGGCGACAAGTTCCTGCACGATTGTTGAGCCGACCATGCCCCCTGCCCCCACCACGACAACGCGTTTCGGAGCGGCGGGGAATGCGTTCTCATGCGTCAGCATGGTCAGGATACCCCGAGCGTACGGTAGTCGAGGCCGGCGTTGCGCGCCGCCGCCGCATCGAACACCCGATATGGATCGAGCACAAGCTTGCCGCGCATCGCCTTGGCGACGGCGGCGCATGACAGCGCGCGGAATGCCGGCCAGGGCGTCATGATCGCGAGCGCGTCGGCATCCTCGACTGCTTCTAGCGCGGTCTTGGCGCCGATTACCGCCGGATGCGGTGCAGCCGTCGCCGGAACAACCGGATCGAACACATGCAGCTTCCATGGGCCAAGCTCCCGGATCAGGGCGAGCGACGGCGAGTTCTTCACCGAATGGGTGTTTTCCTTGTAGGCGAGGCCGAGCACCGCGATCGTCGCATTGGGAACCTTTGCGAGCGCGGCTTCGTGCAATGTGCGCAGAGCCCAGTCCTTGCGATGCGCGCTGTTGGCGACAAAGGCCGCTATCACGCCAGCCTCAGTGCCATATTCCTTAGAGAAGCGCAGCACGGTCGCCAAATCCCGCTCCAGATTGCCACCCGCGAGGCCAAGCCCCGGCGCCAGATACGAATACTGGCCGAGGCGACGGTCGAGCTTGAGCGCGGGCACAATTTCGGACCAGTCGGCGCCGATCCGTTCGCACAATTCCGCCAGTGTATTAGCAACGCTGACCGACGCGACGAGACAGCAATTGATGGAAATCTTGCAAAGCTCGGCGCTTTCGAACCGCATTGGCAGAATCGGACATTCGTACGCCTGCAGGAACATCGCCAATGCGGCGGGCAAAGCCAGTGCGGGATCCGGACAGCCGACAATGAAACGCTCCGGCCGAGTGGCGCGCTCGACGGCCCGGCCGAACACCAAGGTCTCCACCTGATAGTACAGTAGCTTCCCTGCCTTCTGGCGAGCGCGCGTAAAGCCGGGCGGTACCTGGCTCAGGACCACGACCACCGCGTCGGGCCGCGCTTGCGCGAGCACGGACTGAAGAAGGCTGTCGAGGCCGGCCAGATCGCTGCCGCCAGCCTCGTCGGTCGGCACGTCGGGCGCGACATAGATCACATCGCACAACGTGAGCTTGTCCACGTCGGCGGTGAACACCAGCCGCCTCTTATTGTCGCGAAGCAGATCGTCGAGATCAGATTCGGTCACCGGTAGCTGTCCGGCGCTGATACGCGCCACCAATGCGGCATCGCGGTCAAATCCGATAGTGGGAAAGCCTTTGCTCGCGCATGCAATGGCAGAGCAGAGGCCTAGGTGGGTCATGCCGACATAACCGATCGTGGGCCGCGTCTTTTTCATTGACCAGACATCTTTGTCGCCGCAACGGACAGTTTGCTGATAATACGCTTGAGCCAACGATCATTGGTCAGGTCGGCCGGTTTGCGCTCGCTGACCAATCGTTTGAAATGATCATAT